>JBOFJB010000377.1:0-5729 GCA_051650465.1 Dermatophilaceae bacterium
AGCAGGCTGCGGGCTTGGTCGGTCGGCAGCAGGAGGGCAAATGGGGTGTAGGTGCCGGCGATGATGAGAAAGATGTTGGAGTGGTCGACGCGGCGTAGCCAGGCCCCCGCCCGGGGCGACCAGGTGCCGCGGTGGTAGACCGCCGAGGTGCCGAACAGCAGCGCGGCCGTACCGGCGAACACTGCGGCCGAGACCTTTCCAGCGGTGGTGCCGGCGATGGTGACCAGGACGATGCCGGCGACGACCGCGACGGGCGTCATCCCGGCGTGTAGCCAGCCGCGCAGTCGCGGCTTGACCTGGTTCAGCGCTGATTCCACTTTGGTCGAGAGCGTGTCGAGGCGCTGTTCCAGGGCGTCCCGGCTCTCGTCGTGATCGGGGCGTTCGCCCGGTCGGTCACGAGCCGGGCGGGAAGGACGGCGCGTCACTACGTCACCGTAACCTACGGTCTGGTAACCCGCTGGCTTACCCGCGGACGGATGCATCGCCTCTCGTCGCCGCGCGGTACCGTTCCTCCCGGTGTGGCTCGGGCGTCCGGGCCGGCCCCAAATGTCGGCGCGGGAGGTCGGATGATGCGCATCCGCGACCTCTTGTATGCGGCCTACGCCCGCAACCTCGCCCACCAACTCGGGCCCGAGTCGAGTCCACGGCATGTCGGGGTGATGCTCGACGGCAACCGCCGGTGGGGTCGGGCGCGAGGCGCCGGGCACGAAGAGGCGTACCAAGCGGGCGCGGCCAATATCGCCAATCTGCTCGGGTGGTGCGAGGAGGTCGGCGTCGAGATCGTCACCCTCTGGCTGCTCTCGACCGACAATCTCGGCCGCAGCGAGCGCGACCTGGCGCCGCTGCTCGGAGTCATCGGCGACGCGGTCGACGCCCTCGGCGACGCCCAGCGGTGGCGGATCCATCCAGTTGGGGCACTCGACCTGCTGCCGGCGCCGGTGTCAGCCCGGCTCAAAGCGGCCGAGGAGCGCACCCGCGACGTCGTCGGCATGACGGTCAACGTCGCCGTCGGGTACGGAGGTCGGCGCGAGATCGCGGATGCCGTGCGGTCGCTGCTCGTCGAGCACGCCGGGAAAGGCACCTCGATCGAGCAACTCGCCGAGGTTATCGACGTCGAACACATCGCCGAGCACCTCTACACCAAGGGTCAGCCGGACCCCGACCTCGTCATCCGCACCTCGGGCGAGCAGCGGCTCTCCGGTTTCCTGCTGTGGCAGAGCGCGCACAGCGAGTTCTACTTCTGTGAGGCGTACTGGCCCGACTTCCGTAAGGTCGACTTCCTCAGGGCGTTACGCGCCTACGGCGAGCGCCAGCGCCGCTTCGGCCAGTAGCGCCCACCGCGCGGCGGCATCCGGGCCCAGCGCCCATGGCGCGGCCTGGGCCGTGGCCGCCGGCCACCGACGGCGCCGCGAACCGACACCCGCGGCGATCGGACCGACACGCTGGGCGATAGTGGTACCACTCGCCGTCGGCGCGACGTAGCGTCTGGAGCGGGTCCACCTCACCGGCAGGAGTGGCACATGGCCTCAGGCAGAAGCGAGTTGGCGGCAGCGACGGAGAAGGAGGCGCGCCGCACCTATGTGCTCGACACGTCGGTGCTGCTGTCCGACCCGAGGGCGGTATCGCGGTTCGCCGAGCACGAGGTGGTGCTCCCGGTCGTCGTCGTCACCGAACTCGAGGCCAAACGGCACCATCCCGAGTTGGGCTACTTCGCCCGCACTGCGTTGCGCATGCTCGACGACCTGCGGATCAAGGCGGGTCGGCTCGACGCGCCGGTGCCTATGGGAGAGGACGGCGGCACGCTGCGCGTCGAACTCAACCACACCGACACCACCTCGTTGCCTGCCGGCTTCCGGCTAGCGGACAACGACACCCGCATTCTCGCGGTGGCCCGCAACCTGGCCAACGAGGGACACCTCGTCACGGTGGTCAGTAAGGACCTGCCGATGCGAGTCAAGGCGTCGGCATGTGGTCTGGGGGCTGAGGAGTACCGCGCCGAACTGGCCATCGAGAGCGGCTGGACCGGGATGGCCGAACTCGACGTCACGTCCGACGACATGGACCACCTCTACGAGCACGGTCGCCTGGAGAGCGCCGCCGCGGCGGAGCGGCCATGCCACACCGGACTCAAACTGGTCTCACCGCGCGGCTCCGGGCTGGGTCGGGTGGGTGCCGACAAGCAGGTGCGTCTGGTCCGCGGCGACCGCGACGCGTTCGGCCTCCATGGACGCAGCGCCGAGCAGCGGATCGCCCTGGACCTGCTGCTCGACCCCGACGTCGGCATCGTCAGCCTCGGCGGTCGGGCCGGCACCGGGAAGTCGGCGCTGGCGCTGTGTGCTGGCCTGGAGGCGGTCATGGAGCGCCGCCAGCAGCGTCGGGTGGTGGTCTTCCGCCCGCTGTACGCGGTCGGCGGCCAGGACCTCGGGTACCTCCCGGGCTCGGAGGCCGAGAAGATGAACCCGTGGGGCCAGGCAGTGTTCGACACGCTCTCGGCGCTGGTGTCCAGGGAGGTCGTCGAGGAGGTGCTCGACCGCGGCATGCTCGAGGTCTTGCCGCTGACCCACATCCGGGGCCGGAGCCTGCACGATGCGTTCGTCATCGTCGACGAGGCGCAGAGCCTCGAGCGCAACGTGCTGCTCACGGTCCTGTCCCGGGTCGGTCAGAACTCACGGGTCGTGCTCACCCACGACATCGCGCAGCGCGACAACCTTCGCGTTGGACGGCACGACGGAGTCGTCGCGGTGGTCGAGGCGCTCAAGGGTCATCCGCTTTTCGCGCACATCACCCTGACCCGGTCCGAGCGCAGCCCGATAGCCGCGCTGGTCACCGAACTACTCGAAGGGATCGAGGTCTGATGATCCGTTCGACTGAGCCAACTCTGACTGAGTGGTGGTGCAGTGGTGGTTTCGCGACCGGCCGTTGATCCTCTAGAGTAATAATCTCGATTCGGTAACAGGGACGGTCTCTCCTCAGTCCGCCTCTCCCGGAAGGTCTCTCTCGCCCCTATGCCTCGCCACTCTCCCCGTCATGCTCCTCGCCATGCGGCCCGTCGCCGGTCGCGGATCCGCCCAGCCGCGACCGCTCCGGTGGTCGCTACCGGAGCCGTCGCCGCGATCACGGCCGGCTTCGCCGCTTCTTCCGGAACCATCGGTGATTCCGGCGGGTCCGAGTTGGCCACGCTCGCGTTCGACCGGTCGGCGTCGGACGCCTCGGCCGCTGAATTTCGTCTTGCCCAGGCCGATGCCGAGCGGGTCGCCGCGGACCGGTCGGCGACCAACAACCGCCGGTCGGTGGTCGCTGCCCAGGTGGCGTCCGCCGAGCGGGCCCGTGCGGCCAAACTCGCTGAGCAACGCAGAGTGGCTGCCGAGGCCGCGGCGCGTGCCGCGGCCCGCCAGCAGGTCATCGCGAACGCGCAGCAAGACCCCAAGGCGGTCGCTCGGCTGCTGCTCCCCGAGTACGGCTTCAGCGAGTCGCAGTGGCCGTGCCTGGAAGACCTGTGGATCGGTGAGAGCGACTGGCGCTGGTCGGCCGAGAACCCCTCGTCGGGGGCGTACGGCATCCCGCAGTCACTGCCGGCCAGCAAGATGGCCACCGTCGGTGCCGACTACCGCACCAATCCGGTGACCCAGATCAAATGGGGCTTGCAGTACATCAAGGACGCCTACGGCAGCCCGTGCAGCGCGCTCGACGCCTGGGAGAGCCGCTCGCCGCACTGGTACTGACGCCTCGCGTCATCCGAGACCCGGCGTTGTCGGCGCCTGTCGCGGCTCACCCGGGATCCGGGGGTCGGCGTGGCCGACCGGCCATCAGGTCTTGCGGAGCCGGATGCCGGTCACGGCGTGGTCGGACCCCTTGGTGAGGACCAGGGTGGCGCGCTCCCGGGTGGGCAACACGTTCTCCACGAGGTTGGGCTCGTTCGTCGCTGCCCAGATCCCGGATGCCGTGGCGCGCGCCTCGTCGTCGCTGAGTCCGGCGTACCGGTGGAAGTACGACTGTGGGTCGGCGAACGCCGTCTGGCGCAACCTGAGGAACCGCTCGCCGTACCACCGTCGGATATCCGGGGTCGCGGCATCCACGTAGATCGAGAAGTCGAACCAGTCCGAGATCGCACCGGTGCTCGACCCGTCCGGTCGGCGGCCCGGAGGTTGCAGCACGTTCAAGCCCTCGACGATGAGCACGTCCGGCCGGGACAGTGGCATCGTGCCGGGCAGCACGTCGTAGGTGAGGTGTGAGTACTGCGGGACCTGGACGACCGGCATCCCCGACTTGACGTCGGCGACGAAGCGCCAGAGGGCGCGCCGGTCGTAGGACTCTGGGAAACCCTTGCGGCGCAGCAGATCACGCCGTACCAGTTCGGCGTTCGGATGAAGGAACCCGTCGGTCGTGACCAACTCCACCCGGGGGGTCTGCGGCCAGCGGCTCATCAGTTCGCAGAGGATCCGCGAGGTCGTCGACTTGCCGACCGCCACCGAGCCTGCGACCCCGACGACGAACGGCACCCGGCTCGGCCGCTCGCCGAGGAACTCGCTGGTGGCCAGGCGCAGGCCGTGCACGGCCTCGACGTAGAAGTGCAGCAGCCGGGACAGCGGCAGGTAGACCTCCTCGACCTCGCGCAGGTCGAGCGGCTCGCCGAGCCCGCGCAGCCGGACGACGTCGTCGCGGGTGAGGCTCATCGGGTGGTTCTCCCGCAGCCGGGACCACGCGGCGCGGTCGAGGTCGACGTACGGCGTCGGCGCGTCACGGCCGGCGGGCACACCGAGCCGGGCAGGGGCTGCGTCAGCCGCGGACACGTCGGCCATCCTCTCGCACTCGGAAGCCGGCATGCGGGGCGGCGGGGAGCGGACCGTCATCCGGCTACGCTGACCGGATGTGCGGAATCGTCGGCTACGTCGGGCAGGTCATGGGCGACCGAGCCCTCGACGTGGTCATGGAAGGTCTCACTCGTCTGGAGTACCGCGGCTACGACTCCGCCGGAGTCGCCCTGGTGACTGATGGCGGGATCGCCGCCGAGAAGCGCGCCGGCAAACTCGACAACCTCCGCTCCGCGCTCGACACCCACCCCCTCGACAGGTCGCGTACGGCGATCGGGCACACCCGATGGGCCACCCACGGAGGGCCCACCGACCGCAACGCCCACCCGCACCGCGGCGGCGACGGCGGCAAGCTCGCGCTGATCCACAACGGCATCATCGAGAACTTCCACGCCCTGAAGAAGGAACTGCTGGCCGCCGGGGTCGTGTTCGACTCCGAGACCGACACCGAGGTGGCCGCCAAACTGGTCGGCCGGGAGTACGACCGGGTCGGCGACCTCACCGCAGCGATGAGCGCGGTCGTCGCTCGGCTCGAGGGGGCGTTCACGTTGCTCGCGGTGCACGCGGCCAGCCCCGGAGTCGTCGTGGGCGCCCGGCGCAACAGCCCGCTCGTCGTGGGACTCGGCGACGGCGAGACCTTCCTCGGTAGCGATGTCGCGGCCTTTATCGGCCACACCCGGCACGCGGTCGAACTCGGCCAGGACCAGATCGTCACCATCACCCCCGACGGCCACGAGGTCATCGGCTTCGACGGCACGCCCGCCATCGGCAAGGCCTATGAGGTCACCTGGGACGCCTCGGCCGCCGAGAAGGGCGGCTGGTCCACCTTCATGGAGAAGGAGATCCACGAGCAGCCGCACGCGGTCGCCGACACCCTCCTCGGCCGCACCACGGACGACGGCGAACTCGTGCTCGATG
>JBOFJB010000378.1:0-7657 GCA_051650465.1 Dermatophilaceae bacterium
GCGGTACGACACCTCGTTCAAAGACAGCCACGACCATCCCACGCTCTACCGGACGGTGGCCGGCACCCTGGCCGAGTCCAGCAACATCGGCACGATGCTGGTGAGCGAGACGATGAAGCCAGCAACGTTGGAGCGCTACTTCCGCACGTTCGGCCTGGGCCAGCGCTCCGGCACCGGGTACCCGGGGGAGTCCGCCGGCTTGCTGGACCCGGCATCCGAATGGAGCGGTACCAAACGCTCCACGGTGTCCTTCGGGCAAGGGCTGTCGGTCACCGCGATCCAGGCGGCCTCGGTGTTCCAGACCATCGCGAACGACGGGGTGCGAGTGGCTCCCCGGCTGGTCGACCGGGTCGTCGACGCGGACGGGTCGGTACACCCCGCGCCAGCATCGCCGCGCGCCACCGTGGTGTCCCCGCGGACCGCAACGCAGGTCGGTGCCATGCTCGAGGGTGTGGTCAGCCCGGACGGCACCGCCAAAGAGGCTCAGATCCCCGGCTACCGGGTGGCCGGCAAGACCGGAACCGCCGACTACTTCGACGCTGACGCGGGGCGCTATGACGGCCGTACCGCCAGCTTCATCGGGTACGCCCCGGCCGACGACCCCCAGATCGTCGTCGCGGTCATCGTGCAGAAGCCGACCTCCCCGTACTACGGCGGCCCGGTCGCCGGGCCGGTGTTCAAGCAGGTGACGACGTACGCGTTGCAGGAACTCGGCATCCCTCCTACCGGCGCCACAGCGCCGACGGTGCGGGTCAAGGTCGACCCCGGTAAGGCACTCGCCGACCCGACCCTGCTCCGCGACGGTCGACTCCGCAGCCGAGGGTAGGGTCAAGCGTCGTGCCCACCCCCCGCCCGACATCCTCTCGCCCGGTGCCGCTTGGGCAGTTGGCCCGCCTTGCCGGAGCCGCCGAGGTCGACTCCGATGTCGAGGTCGCCGGGGTCACGTTGGACTCACGTGTCGTGCGGAGTGGTGACCTTTACGCTGCGCTTCCTGGGGCTCGGGTCCACGGGGCTGACTTCGCGGCCGCCGCGGTCGCGTCCGGTGCGGTCGCCGTGCTCACCGACCCAGCCGGTGCGGACCGGGCGGTCGATTTGGAGGTACCGCTGCTCGTCGTCGCGCAGCCGCGGGCCGTCCTCGGGGCCGTCGCCGCGCGGGTGCAGGGCGCCGAACGAGGCGCGCTCCGGCTCGTCGGAGTCACCGGAACCAACGGCAAGACGACCGTTGCCCACCTGCTGCATTCCGCGCTCACCGCGCTCGACTGGCGGCCCGGCCTGGTCGGTACCGTCGAGACACGCATCGGCGACGAACGGCTGGCCAGTGCGCGCACCACTCCGGAGGCGCCGGAGTTGCACGCCATCCTCGCCGTCATGGCCGAGCGCGGCCTGGACAGTTGCGTCATGGAGGTGTCCAGTCACGCGCTCGCCCAGCACCGCGTCGACGGCGTGCACTACGAGCTCGCGCTGTTTACCAACCTCTCCCAGGACCACCTCGACTTCCACGCCGACATGGAGGCGTACTTCGGCGCCAAGGCGTCGCTCTTCAGCCCGGAGCGGGCCCGGCGTGGTCTGGTGTGCGTCGACGACCAGTGGGGGAGCCGGCTCGCGGCGAGTAGCGCCATCCCCGTCCAGACCCTGGCGACGCGGGCGGGCCAGCAGGCTGACTGGCAGACGACGCGGTCGGATGACGACCCGTCGGCGTTCGTGCTGCGTGGTCCCGGTGCGGTGCTGCACCTGAGGTCCGGTCTGCCCGGTGACTTCAACATCACCAACACCGCGCTCGCCGCCGCAGCGCTGATCGGGCTCGGTGAGGCGGTGTCCGATGTTGAGCGGGCGGTGCTCGCCACCGGTTCGGTGCCCGGCCGGATGGAGGTGGTGCGCGGGCCGGCGGACACTCCAGCACCACGATCGGTGGTCGATTACGCCCACACCCCGGAGGCGATCCGGGCGGCCCTAACCGCGCTCCGGCCGACGACCCCCGGCCGGCTGGTGTGTGTCACCGGCGCCGGGGGCGATCGCGACCGAGACAAGCGGCCGGCCATGGGCGACGCAGCCGCAAGCGTCGCCGATGTCGTCGTGGTGACCGACGACAACCCGCGATCGGAGGATGCCGGCGCCATCCGGGCGGCTGTCCTGGCCGGTGCCGGGCCGACCGCCCGGGAGCGTGGAGTCGTCGTGCTCGAGGTCGGCGACCGCCGGGCCGCGATCCGGACCGCGGTGGGCCAGGTGTGGGCCGACGGCCCGGCCGCCACTGTCGCCGTCGTCGGGAAGGGGCACGAGACGGGACAAGAAGTGGCCGGCGCGGTGTACCCGTTCGACGATCGCGACGAACTCCGTGAGGCACTGCGCTGCGCCGCAGAGGTGCCGTCGCGATGATCCCGATGAGTCTTGCCGACCTCGCCGCGGTTGTCGGCGGCGTGATCCGGGGCGCCCCCGGGGCGGTGCTCGTCGACGGTCCGGTGACCACCGACTCTCGCGAGGTGGGGCCTGGTGCGCTGTTCGTGGCGCGGGCCGGGGAACACGCCGACGGGCACGATTTCGTCACGTCTGCGGCCGAGCAGGGGGCGGTGGCGGCGTTGGTCGAGCGAGAAGTCCCCGGGCTGCCGTGCGTCGTGGTCGACGACACCGAGCGGGCCTTCGGCCGGCTCGCCCGCGCGGTCGTCGACGGGGTGCCCGGGCTGATCGTCGTCGGTGTCACCGGCTCGTCAGGCAAGACGACCACCAAGGACCTGCTCGGGGCCGTGTTGCAGTCCGCGGCGCCCACGGTGGCTCCCATCGGCTCCTACAACTCCGAGGTCGGCGTCCCGCTGACGGTGTGCCGGGTACGTCCGGAGACCCGGTACCTCGTCGCCGAGATGGGTGCGCGTGGGGTAGGCCACATCGCGTACCTCACCGAGATCGCGCCGCCCCAGGTCGGGGTGGTGCTCAATGTCGGCTCGGCCCACCTCGGCGAGTTCGGCTCACGCGAGGCAATCGGCCGGGCGAAGTCCGAACTTGTCGCCGCGCTCCCGGCCGACGGCCTGGCCGTGCTCAACGCTGACGACGAGATCGTGCGCGGTATGGCCGCAGTGACGGCGGCTCGGGTCGTGCTGGTCGGTGAGCACGCCGATGCCGACCTGCGCGCCGCGGAGGTCGACCTCGACCGCGGCGGCCGAGCGCGGTTCCTCGTCACCGACGGTGAGCGGCGGCGACGGGTCCACCTCCCGTTCGCCGGCCGGCATCAGGTCAACAACGCACTGTCCGTTCTCGCGGTCGCCCTCGAGGTGGGCATCTCCCTCGACGACGCCTGCGCCGCACTGGAGTCCGCCACGCTCGCCAGCAGGTGGCGGATGGAAGTGACCGAACGGACCGATGGCGTGACCGTCGTGAACGACGCGTACAACGCCAACCCCGAGTCGATGGCGGCAGCGCTCGCCGCGCTCCAGCGGATGGGTCAGGGGCGGCGTTCGTGGGCGGTGCTCGGCACCATGCTCGAACTGGGCGCCGAGTCGGACGCGCTGCACGCCGCGGTGGGTTCGGCCGCGGTGGGCTATGGCGTCGATGAACTCGTCGTCGTCGGTGCGACCGCAGCTCCGATCGCCGACGGCGCCATGGCTCGGAGTGGCTCGGTCGCACCGATCGGTGGCGTCACGCTCGCACCGACCGGCAGCAGCCCCGCGGCATCCGGGGTGACTCGGGTCCGCGCCGTCGCTGATGTCGAGGTCGCCGAGATACTGCTCCGCGCGGAACTCACCGCCGGCGACGTCGTGTTGTTCAAGTCCTCACGCGACGCCGGGCTTCGATGGCTGGGCGACCGACTGACTGAGATGACTGTGGAGGATCCGACGTGAGGGCCGTGCTCATCGCGGCGGTGGTCTCCTTGGTCGTGGCGTTGCTCGGGACGCCGATGTTCATCCGCTTCTTGGTGCGCCGCGGGTACGGCCAGTTCATTCGTGACGACGGGCCGACCTCACACCACACCAAACGAGGCACGCCGACCATGGGTGGCGCGGTCATCGTCGGTAGTTCGCTCGTGGCGTACGGAGTCGCGCACCTGGTCACCACCGACCTGCCCACGGTCAGTGGGCTGCTCGTGCTGTTTCTTATGACAGGCCTGGGCCTGGTCGGCTTCCTCGACGACTACATCAAGATCAGCAAGCAGCGCAGCCTCGGCCTCCGCTCCCGCGAGAAGCTCGCCGGGCAGACTTTCGTCGCTGTCGTCTTCGCGGTGCTCGCCCTGCAGTTCCCCAACGAGTCGTTCCGGACCCCGGCATCCACTTCGGTGTCGTTCGTCCGCGACACCCGGCTCGACCTCGCCTTCGGCGGGGCCCTGCTCGGGCTGGTGCTCTTCGTGGTCTGGGCCAACATCATCGTCGCCGGTACCTCCAATGGGGTGAACCTCACCGACGGTCTCGACGGCCTGGCGACCGGGTCCTCGGTCATGGTGTTCGCGGCGTACGTGCTCGTGGGTATCTGGCAGTTCAACCAGAACTGCCAATGGAACCCGGGGGCCAAGTGCTACGAGGTGCGCGACCCCCACGATCTGGCCATCGTCGCGGCGGCCGGCATGGGCGCCTGCTTCGGTTTCCTCTGGTGGAACGCCTCACCGGCGAAGATCTTCATGGGCGATACCGGCTCGCTTGCCCTCGGCGGGGCGATCGCCGGCCTGGCCATCCTCAGCCGTACCGAGTTGCTCGTCGTCATCCTCGGCGGGCTGTTCGTCACGATCACCTTGTCGGTGATCATCCAGGTGGTGTCGTTCAAGACGACCGGACGCCGAGTGTTCAAGATGGCGCCGCTGCAGCACCATTTCGAGTTGATGGGCTGGCACGAGGTGACCATCGTCATCCGGTTCTGGATCATCGCCGGGCTCTTCGTCGCCCTCGGTCTCGGGCTGTTCTACGCGGAGTGGGTGGTGGGCGCCGGATGACCGC
Source organism: Dermatophilaceae bacterium (assembly GCA_051650465.1). Classification (GTDB taxonomy): domain Bacteria; phylum Actinomycetota; class Actinomycetes; order Actinomycetales; family Dermatophilaceae; genus JBOFLG01. Next base: position 4,911 of record JBOFJB010000378.1, read on the forward strand.
GCGCGCACAGCGTCTCGACACGCTCACTCATCGGGATGCCGACTGGTCGGGTCTACAGGTCGCGGTCGCCGGGCTGGGGATCAGCGGTTTCGCCGCGGCTGCCGCGCTGCTCGAACGTGGGGCCGACGTCACCGTGCTCGACGGCCTGACCCCACACCCCGGCACGCCATCCGGCGACCGCGCCGGCATCCTCGAGGTCCTCGGGGCACGGCTCCGTCTCGGTGACGGCACGGCCGAGACGGTCCCACCGGGCCCGGTCGACCTCGTGGTCACATCGCCGGGATGGCGGCCGGACCAGCCGTTCCTCGCGGGTGCCGCCGCGCTCGGCGTGCCGGTGTGGGGCGAGGTCGAGTTGGCCTGGCGGATGCGCGCCCACGACGGCGCGGCACCCTGGCTCGCTGTCACCGGCACCAACGGCAAGACGACGACGGTGCGGCTGCTCGCCGACATGCTGGCAGCTGCTGGGCTGCGCACCGCCAGCGCTGGCAACGTGGGCACTCCGCTCATCGAGGCGGTGCTCCATCCGCAGCCGTACGACGTGCTCGCCGTCGAGTTGTCCAGCTTTCAGTTGTGGTGGTCTCGGTCGATCCGGCCACGTGCAGCGGTTTGTCTCAACGTCGCTCCTGACCACGTCGACTGGCATGGCTCGTTCCACGCGTACACCGAGGCGAAGGGGTTGGTCTACGACGGCGCCGAACTCGCCTGCGTGTACAACGTGGCGGACCCGGTGACCCGCCGGTTGGTCGAGGACGCCGAGGTGCAGCCCGGATGTCGCGCGGTGGGGTTCACCCTCGGGGTACCCGCGGCCGGCGAGCTCGGGCTGGTCGACGGCGTGCTCGCGGACCGGGCCTTTGTCGCTGAACGGCATACCTCGGCGGCCGAGTTGGGCACGGTCGACGACCTCTGCCGCGACGGGGCGGCTCCGGCGCCGCACGTCGTCGCGGACGCTCTTGCTGCCGCGGCGCTGGCGCGTGCCCACGGTGTGCCCCCGGCGGCGGTAGGTGCTGGGCTGCGAGTGTTCCGGTCCGACCCGCATCGGGCGGCCGAGGTCGGCATCGTGCGCGGCATCCGGTTCGTCGACGACTCCAAGGCGACCAATCCGCATGCCGCACAGGCGAGCATCGCCGCTCATGACCACGTCGTCTGGGTCGCGGGGGGTCTGCTGAAAGGGGCCGATGTCGAGGACCTGGTGAGGGATGCCGCCGCCCGCCTGCGTGGGGTGGTCCTTCTCGGACGGGACCGCTCGGTCCTTTCTGGAGCGCTCGCACGACACGCGCCCGATGTGCCGGTCGTCGACGTCGCCCGAGCCGACACTGGAGCCATGGACCAGGTGGTCGCGGAGTCCCTCGCGCTCGCTCGAGATGGCGATGTGGTGCTGCTCGCCCCCGCCGCGGCGTCGATGGACATGTTCGACGACTACGGGGCCCGCGGTGACGCCTTCGCCGACGCGGTCCGGCGCGTCGGGGCCGAGGAGTAGCGAGTGAGCAGCACGGCCGCACCCGCGCGCGCCGCGTCGTCGCCGAGCCGTACCGGGTCATGGCTCGTGCGGCTGGAGTCGCCGGTGACGACCTACTACCTCATCCTCGGCGTGACCGGATTGCTCGTCGTGTTCGGGCTGGTCATGGTGCTCTCGGCGTCCTCGGTCGTCTCGATCGGAGAGACGTCGTCGGCCTACTCGATCTTCGTCAGCCAACTCGGTTTCGCCGCCATCGGCACGCTGGCGCTGATGGTCGCTTCGCGCGTCCCGGTCCGGGCGTGGCGCGTCCTGGCGCTACCTGCCCTGGTACTTGCCGTCGTGCTCCAATTGGTCGTGGTGTACACCCCGGTAGGTGTGACGATCAATGGCAACCGGAACTGGCTCGACCTGAAGGTGTTCACCCTGCAGCCCTCTGAACTGGTGAAGGTCGCGCTCGTGCTGACCGGAGGCGTCATCCTCGCCGCGAAGCGGCGGCATCTCACCTCGCTGCCGCATGTCCTGGTCCCCTACCTGGTCCCGTTGGCTGCCGGGGGCATCGGTGCCGTCCTGCTCGGCCACGATGTCGGTACCGCGCTGGTGCTCGTGGCCATCGTGGCCGGCGTCCTCTTCGCTGCCGGGGTCCCGCTGAGATTCTTCGCCTATCTGGGCGTGCCAGCCGTTGCAGCGGTCGTCGCCCTGGTGGTCACCAGCCCCAACCGGCTCGGTCGTCTCGATGTCTGGTTGGGGCGCGACGACGACATCTACGGGGCGGCCCGTCAGCCGATTCACGGCCGGTTCGCCCTCGCCGACGGAGGCTGGTTCGGGGTCGGGCTCGGCCAGAGCCGAGAGAAGTGGGGCCTGCTCTCCGAGCCGCACAACGACTTCATCTTCGCGATCATTGGTGAGGAACTCGGCCTGCCCGGGACGGTCGCCGTCCTCGTGCTGCTCGGCCTGCTGGCGTTCGCCTGTCTCCGGCTGGCGACCCGCACCGACGACCTGTTCGTCCGGGTGGTCACTGCCGGCGTGATGACCTGGGTCCTGGTCCAGGCAATGGTCAACATCGGAGCCGTCGTCAACCTGCTCCCGGTCATCGGCGTCCCGCTGCCGCTGGTCTCCTCGGGCGGTTCGTCCTTGATCACGACGATGGCCGCGCTCGGCATCCTGCTCTCCTTCGCTCGTCGCGAACCAGGCTGCGCTCAGGCATTGTCGGCACGGTCGTCGGCGCTGCGCCGCAGTCTCGCGGTCCTTCCCGCGACAGTTCGGTCCCGGACGGGGCGCCGGAGATGAGCGG
>JBOFJB010000379.1:0-4553 GCA_051650465.1 Dermatophilaceae bacterium
CGCCGACGGTGAGGCCGGCGATCTTGTCGCCGACGGAGTCCCGCGCGGTGACGAACACGATGGGCACCTGGCGCCCCTGGTCGCGCAACCGGCGGGTCACCGTGAAGCCATCCATATCGGGCAGCATCACGTCGAGCACGCATAGGTCGGGTTGGTGCTCGCCGGCTACCTGGAGCGCCTCGGCGCCGGTGGCGGCGGTCGCGACATCGAAACCGGCGTAACGCAGCGAGGTCGCCAGGAGTTCGCGGATGTTCGGCTCGTCCTCGACAACGAGCAGCCGGGCCTCAGGGCTGGGCGACGCGCTCACCGGGCCAGTGTCCGGGAGCACTCTGGGAAATTGCTGGATGACGACTGGGCATCTCGTGGTCGACGCCGTGGGTCGCCGGCCGGTCAGTAACCGTCGTAACTCGGGCTGTTCCTGGCAACCATCGAGAACCATAGGGCAACACCGATCACGACCACGGCGGCCAATACGCCGAAGACGACCCAGCCGATGCGGGCCCACCGACGTGAGCCCTCGGGGTCGTCGTGCTGCTTGGTCAGGGCGACGATCCCGATAACAAGTGACGGTAGGGAGAAAAAGCAGCAGAAACTGCCGATGGCCGAGACGGCGGTCAGGACGATGGCGCTGACGTTGACGCCACCCCCACCGGGCGGGGTGTACGGCGGCGGCGGGTACCCGAGCGGTGGTGGCGGGTAGCCGGTCGCGTAGGGCGGTGTGGGCGCTGCCGCTCCGGCAGGCAGTTGCGGGACGGGCTGACCGTAGGCCTGGGGCTGACCGTAGGCAGCCGGCTGCGGGTAACCACCAGGTTGCGTTGGCCCCTGCTGCGGGGAGCCGGTGGGTTCCGGGTATGGCAGCGTCTGCGGGTAACTGCTGGATGGTGGCGGTGGCGGTGGCGGTGGCGGGTAGGCCACCGTCGCGGCATGGCCAGGAGCGGATTCTGTCGCAGGTGCGTCGTCGGTCGGGGGTGCTGCGGGGGGTCCAGGCAGGTCGAGCGGTGCCGGGTTGTCCTCCTGCGGGAGGGGCGTCGTCGCACCCGGAGGGGTCGCCGGCTCGGGTGGCGGTGCGGTCGGGTCGTTGTAGACGTACGGCGCGCCCTCGTCATCGCTGCTACTCATGGTGCCCTCCGTTGCGGTCGGCCCCACCCCGGCGGGCGTGCCCCTACCGCGACACCGTAGCGGCTGGAATCTGAACGGGATGCCGAGGCGAGGGTCACGATCGATCGGTGAGACACATGCTGGCGCTCACCTCGGTCGCAGGTCGCCTCGTGGGTGGGTGATCGGTGTGCTGGGCCACCGCGGATGACGTGTGCATCACTGTCGGACGGGCCGCGACGGATGCGCCGTGCCGCGGTACGGCAGGCAACCGGGACGCGAGGGTGCGGTCGCACCCGTTAGCCTTGGTCGTGGCCGTCCGGTACCCGGGGCCTCTCATGACCAAACGCTGTAGACAGAGGTGGACCGTGCCGACTGGCAAGGTGAAGTTCTTCGACGCTGAGCGAGGCTTCGGCTTCGTCTCCGGGGAAGGCGGGGAGGGGGACGTGTTCGTCCCCGCAAGCGCCCTGCCGTCGGGCGTTGCCGGTCTCAAGGGTGGCCAGCGGATCGAGTTCAGCATCGCCGAGGGCCGTCGTGGTGCACAGGCGCTCTCAGTGCGGCTGCTCGACCCGGCTCCCTCGGTCACGACCAACCGCCGGGTACGGGATCGCAAGCCGGCCGACGAGATGGTGGTCATCGTCGAGGACCTCATCAAACTGCTCGACTCGGTCTCGGAGTCGCTGCGCCGCGGGCACTTCCCGGATAAGGCCCACGGCGACAAGGTCGCGCAGGTACTGCGCGCGGTGGCGTCCGACCTCGAGTTGTGACCCGGCTGCGATGAGCCCGGCCAAGACTGACCCCACCCTGACCGCTGCGGTCGACCTCGCCCGAGAGGCCGTGTCTGCGGTTGCCGACACCGGCAGTGTCGGGGAGCACCTCGGCGTCGAGATGGTCGAGGAGCGGCTCGCCACCCACTACTTCACCTGCCTGAGGCGGTCCTATCGTGGCTGGCGTTGGGCTGTGTCGGTCGCCCGGGTGCCTCGCTCGAAAGTGGTCACCGTGTGCGAGACCGACCTGGTGCCCGGTGACGGCGCGCTGCTCTCACCCACGTGGATGCCGTACTCCTCCCGGTTGGCGCCCGGCGACCTCGGCCCAGGCGACGCCACTCCGTATCTCGCCGACGACCCACTCCTGGAGGCCGGCTTCGAGGCGACCGGTGAGGACGACATCGACGCCGTCGCGCTGTGGGAACTCGGGCTGGGGCGTCATCGGGTCCTCTCACCAGAGGGCCGCGAAGTCGCCGGCACCCGGTGGTACGCCGGCGAGTCCGGGCCGCGCGCCGCCGTTGCGCAGGCTGCATCGGAGCCATGCTCGACCTGTGGGTTCTTCGTGCCGATGGCCGGCGCGTTCCGCGCGATGTTCGGCGTGTGCGCCAACCAATGGTCACCCAGCGACAGCCGGGTGGTGAGTCTCGATCACGGGTGTGGCGCGCACTCCGAGGTCAGTGCCGAGGAGCCGGCGCCCGAACTGGTCGCTCCGCCGATCGTCGACGACTATCGGCTCGACCTCGCCTGACCGCCATCCCAAGGTCCTCCAGGGGCCTGGGTGGTACGGCCTCCGGGCGCTCAGGCCCCGGCGGCGTTGCCTCGTCCCCGACGGACGAACCACCACGCGAACAGCCCGAGCGCGATCCCGGCGACACAGGTCCACGGCCACCAGGATCGCTCACCGGTATGCCAGGCCGGGACGGCGAGAACCACCACCAGCGCGACGGCCCATGCCGCTGCCCCGGCGCGTGCGATCGCGCTGCTCGACAGCTGCGGAGCCGCGGTCGGTGCGGCGGTCCCGAACCGGGTGGGGGCGTCATCCGGTACGTCGGGTGTTGCTGGAGGGGGCTGGGCGGAGCACACACCGTCAGACTAGGAGCACCGGCTGGCGGTTCGACGACGAGCCGCCAGAACATTCACGGATTGACGCGGTCGAGCGCGGCCCGCGGGCAGTGACCACCAGGGACGTCGCCGGTTCAGGTGCTGGGCTAAGCTGGCCATCAGTCATCCACTACCCAAAGGTCGGGTATGCCTGTCGCCGTCGCTCGTACGTCCATGATCCGAACAGTGAAGGACGGCCTGGGGTCGGTGGGCCGGGTGGCGGTCGGCCCGGCTCGTGATCGGCGGAGGCCCAACCCGGGGCTGGCCTGATGACGCCGCTCTTCCGGCGCCGGATGACGCTCGGCGTGCTCGCGTTCCTCGTCGGTGTCGCGTTGGTCTACGCCGCGACCCGGTGAGGGCTCGTCCCCCCGACGCGAGCCAGCGGCATCCGAGGTCAGCCGGTCGCCAGTTCGGCCACGACATGCTCGATGCAGCCGATCAGTGCGGTGACGTCATCCGGTTCGACCGCCGGGAAGCACGCGACCCGCAACTGGTTGCGGCCGAGTTTGCGATACGGCTCTACGTCGACGATCCCGTTGGCGCGCAACGCCTTTGCGACCGCGGAGGCATCGACGGCATCCGTGAAGTCGATGGTCGCGACGACCTGGGAGCGGTGTGCCGGGTCGGCGACGTACGGCGTGGCGTACTCGGTGGCCTCGGCCCAGGTGTACAACCGTCCGGATGAGTCGGCGGTGCGTGCCGTCGCCCAGGCCAGCCCACCCTGTCCGTTCAGCCACTCGACCTGGTTCGCGAGCAGGGCCAGGGTGGCGACCGCCGGGGTGTTGTAGGTCTGGTCCTTGCGCGAGTTGTCGACCGCCGTCGGCAAGCTGAAGAAATCGGGGACCCAGCGTCCGCTCGCGGAGACCTCCTCGACCCGGGCCAGTGCGGCCGGCGAGAACAGGGCCAACCACAGGCCACCGTCCGACGCGAACGACTTCTGCGGTGCGAAGTAGTAGACGTCGGCCTCGCGCGCGTCAACGGGGAGGCCGCCCGCGCCCGAGGTGGCGTCCACCAACACCAGCGCGTCGTCATCCGCCCCCGCGACCCGGCGCACCGGAGCCATGACCCCAGTGGACGTCTCGTTGTGTGCCCACGCGTAGGCGTCGACCCCGGCCTCGCCTACCGGCTCGGGCAGCGTGCCCGGCTCACCGCGGATGACGGTGGGCTCGCCGAGGAACGGCGCCGCCGCGGTGACCGCGGCGAACTTGCTCGAGAACTCACCGAAGGCGAGGTGCTGGGCACGCTCGCGGACCAGGCCGAAGGCGGCGATGTCCCAGAACGCGGTCGCCCCACCGTTGCCGAGGATCACCTCGTAGCCGTCGGGCAGGTCGAAAAACGCCGCCAGGCCCTCGCGCACCCGCCGTACGAGGCCCTTGACCGGGGCCTGCCGGTGCGACGTGCCGAGCACGGTGCGCCCGACCGAGGCCAGATACTCAACCTGTTCGGGTCGTACCTTCGACGGGCCGGACCCGAACCGCCCGTCGCCGGGGAGGAGGTCGGTGGGGATGGTGATCTGCGCGGGTTCGCTCACGGCGCTGGTCTCCAGGGTGGGTCGGTGCCGGTCGGTGCCGGCCGGGCGAGGCCATCCTC
>JBOFJB010000380.1:0-5066 GCA_051650465.1 Dermatophilaceae bacterium
AGAACCACCTCGTGCATCTCGAGACCACCTTCGACCGCGATGTCGTACGTCGGCACATCACCGTCCTGGTGCTTACCTCGAGCCGGCTGCTCATCGCCCACGCCGACGACCACGCCGACGAGCCACCGGCGCCGCAGGACGTCGCGACGGCCACCACCGAGTCGGTTCCCCTTGCCGCGGTCCGTGGGGTGATGCTCACCCACGTGGTCGAGGATCCGCAGAGTTACCGGCCGGGCCGCCTCGGGCGCGAGCTCACCCTGACACTCGGATGGGGCACCGTGTCCCGCCTCGACCTCGTCCCGGCCTCGTGTAGCGACCCTGCCTGCGACGCCGACCACGGGTACGAGGGCACAGTCACTGGTGACGACATCGCTTTGCGGATCGCGGCAGCGGCCGATGGGGACGACGCTCTGGCTCGGGCATTGTCGTTCGCGCGGGATCTTTCGGCCGCTATCGGCCGGGCCTGACCGCGGATGAAGCCCGCCGGCAGCGCTGCCGGGCCGGGACCCGTGCTAGCCGACGTGCTCCCGGGTGTGGCCCGGAGCATCGGCGTGCGCTGGCCGCCGCCCGGTTCTGGCGCGCGTCGCGGGCTCGAACTGCCACCGGCGCGTCGAGCAGTCGTGGTTCTCGTGGACGGGCTCGGTCACGACCTTCTGGTTCGGCGGGCTGGCCATGCGCCCTGGTGGCGCCACCATCTCGCAGGCACCCTTCGGGCGAGTTGCGGTTTTCCGTCGACCACCGCCACCTCGGTGGCAAGTTTCGGTACAGGTCTCGCGGCCGGCGCCCACGGCCTGGTGGGCTACGAGGCGATGGACCCCGACACCGGCCGAGTGCTCAACGAGTTGTCCTGGGCGGACGGTCCCGACCCTCGGCACTGGCAGCCGTTCACGACCGTGTTCGAGGCGACCGCCGCATCCGGAGTCGATGTCGTCCACACCGGTCCGGCGTTCTTCGACGGCTCCGGGCTGACCGTGGCCACCTCACGGGGCGGTCGCTTCGTCGCCGCCGGGTCACTCGCGGCCCGCGTCGACGTGGCGCTGACGGCGGTGCGCGCGTCGGCGCGTTCGCTGGTTTACGTGTACTGGGGGGACCTCGACAAGGTGGGCCACGTCCATGGTTGTGAGTCGTGGCAGTGGGGCGATGAACTCGAGACCGTTGACCACGAACTCGGCAGGCTCGCCGATGGGCTCCCTGACGACTGCTCGCTCACGGTCACCGCAGACCATGGAATGGTCGACGTCCCAGCTGAGTTGCGGACCGATGTGGCCGACGATCCGCGGCTCACCGCCAGCGTCACGGTAGTGAGTACTGAGGCGCGGGCGCCGCAACTGTGGGTGGAGCCGGGCGCGGGGGCTGACGTCCTCGCTGCCTGGCGGGAGGTTCTCGGTGAACGTGCCGAGGTGGTCGAACGGGACGACGCGGTGGCCCGTGGCTGGTTTGGCGCGGTCCGGCCTGAGGTGCGCCGACGAATCGGTGACATTGTCGTCGTCACCCGGGGAACCTTTGCTGTGGTCGACTCACGCCGGGCCCGGCCGGAACTCCTTGCGCTGATCGGGTTGCATGGCTCGCTCACTGATGACGAGGTGTCGGTTCCGGTGCTGCACGTGCCGGCGTCGGCTGCGACCTAGAGGCCGCCGTGGCGAGCCCGCTAACTGTGGGCAAACCGCGTCCGTTTGGCGAGAGCGTGCGCCATCCAGTCGGATCCCTCAGGTGTCGGTGCCGCCCCTGGTGCCGAACACGATGTCGTCCCAACTCGGCACGCTCGGCCGGCCTTTGCGCCCGGATGCCGGGCGCCGACCCCCACCAGACTGCTCCGGCTCTGCTGCGGGTCGATCGGCGAGGTCGTGCTCGCTGGGTTCCGCGGCACGTGTCGCCGGCGCTGACGGGCCCTCTGCAGGGTCGACGGCGGCCTCCTCGAGGGGGAGCGCGTCCGCACCGGCGCGGCGAGCATCGGGAGCCGGAGCCGTCAATGGCCGGCGGCGGCCACGGCGCCCGCGGGTGCTGTGCTCCCGCATCGCCGCCATGAGGTCGATCGGGTCGGACGCCTCGGGCGTCGATCGGCTGACCCCGCCGTCGGCGTCGATGTCGTAGACGTCGAGATCGCCGCCGCTAGCAGCAGCGTGCGGTGCCGGGATGTCGACCGGTCCGGCGTCTTCCCCTAGCCATCTGGCCTCGTCGTCGGCGGGGGAGACCGACCCGGCAAGAGGTTCGTAGACCCAGGTGGCGGTGCGTCGGCGTCCTCCGGCCGCGAACGTCATCATCACCTGCCACACCCCCTGCTCATCCCGGGCGGCGTCCCACTCCAGGTGGTCGAGGTCGACCCCGCGGGACCGGAGCCGTTCGTCGACCCGCTCCTCGAGTGCGGCCGGACCACGCGGCGCCGTACCGACCACGCACTGGCGAGCCAGCATCGCCACATGCTCGCGCTCCGCGAGCACCGGGCCCTCGAAACGTCGGACCTTCTCGATGGTCCATCCGGCGCGCTCGGCGACCTCGGCGGTGGACAGGCCGCGCCGAATCAGCGACTGGACCTCCCGGGGCCTCAGTCCACCGTCGATCTCGATCTGCAACTGGCCCAGGCGAGCCCGGTCGCGGCGTGCGGCGGCCCGCAGCGGATCGTCGAGCGGAAGCCGGAACCGGCCGCCGTCGGGGTCGGAGAGCAACAGATGCTCGCCGTCCTCGTGGACGCCGATCAGGCGAAGATCCTGCATGTCGGGCTCCCGGTCCAGGGTCACGTCAAGGATGACGATGCCATCCCGCAGCTGTTCCGGCGAGGAGCCCACGCCGAGAGAGTGCGGATTGGACGGATACCGTGCTGCCATGTCTGAGCAACGCGGTCTCGACCCGTACGACGCGGTGGTTCTCGGGTCGTTCGGGGGCCCGGAGACTGCCGCGGAGGTGCTGCCCTTCCTTCGCCGTGTCACGGCCGGCCGCGACATCCCGGAGGAGCGGCTCCAGGTGGTCGGGGAGCACTACTACGCCCGCGGCGGACGCAGCCCGATCAACGACCTGAACCGCGACCTCCGTGCACGGCTCCTGCAGGCACTCGCCCGTCGTGGCGTGGAGGTGCCGGTCATCTGGGGAAACCGCAACAGCGCCCCCTTCTTCGCGGATGCCGTTCGCGAGGCTCTCGCCGCCGGGGCGCAGCGGGTGGTCGTCGTGCTGACCAGCGCCTACTCGTCGTACTCGTCGTGTCGGCAGTACCGCGAGGACCTCGCCGCCGCAATAGCCGAGGTCGGTGCAGCGGCGGACGGGCTGGTGGTCGACAAAGTCCGACCGTACGTCACCCACCCAGCTGTCGGACGAACGTGGGCTCGGGCGATCACCGAGGCGGTCCGGTCGCTGCCGGATCCGTCGGCTGCCCGGCTGCTGTACGTCACCCACTCCGTGCCCACCTCGATGGACGACACCTCGGGCCCGGGCGACGGTGAGGGAAACCTCTACAGCGACCAGCACCACCGGCTCGCCAGGCGGGTCACCGACGAGGTCGACGCCGTGCTGGGGACGTCCCTGCCCGCCGAGGTGGTCTACTGCTCGCGGTCTGGCCCGCCGCAACAGCCGTGGCTCGAGCCGGACGTCAATGATCGGATCGAACAGCTCGCGGCCCAGGGCGACGGTCCCGTGCTCTGCGTCCCCATCGGGTTCGTCTCTGACCACATGGAGGTCGTCCACGACCTCGACACCGAGGCGGCCGACACCGCAGCGCGAGTCGGCCTCCAGTTCGTTCGGGTCACCACGCCCGGGCCGGACGAGGAGTTCGTCGACGGCCTCGTCAACCTTCTCGTCGAGCGTGCCGCGGAGGCTCGCGGCGAGCGTGTGGTCCCGCACAGCTGGCTACCCGGCGATGTCCGGCCGTCGGTGTGCGCCCCGGGGTGTTGCCCCAACCTGCGAGCGGTCCGGCCAGCGTTGTGCGGGAGCGACTAGTGGTCGGCGTCCCCGACGGCGCCGCTCTGGCCGGTCTGGCCGACATCGCCAAGATCGCTGCCGAGCGGGCTGGTCGCCTCGTGGTGGACGAGCGGCCGGCCGACCTCCAGGTGACGGCGAAGTCCACCCGCACCGACCCAGTCACCGAGATGGACCGGCGCAGCCAGCGGTTGCTCGTCGCGCTTCTCACCGAGCGGCGTCCGGCCGACGGCATCCTCGGCGAGGAGGGCGGTGGTGTCACCGGCACCAGCGGTCTCACCTGGGTTCTCGACCCGATCGACGGCACGGTCAACTACCTGTACGGCCTCCGAGGGTTTGCGGTGTCAGTTGCCGCGGTGGTGGGCGACCCGAGGGCGGATAGTTCGTGGAGCACGGTGGCCGCTGCGGTCCACGACCCCGTGGCCGGTGAGACCTTCTCCGCGTACCGCGGCGGTGGCGCGTATCTCGTTACCGGTCAGGGCACGTCGCGCTTGCGGACATCGACCTGTGTCGACCTGAGCCTTGCCTTGGTCGCGACCGGGTTCGGCTACGCCGCGACGCTCCGTGAGCAGCAGGCCCGAGGATTGGTCGACGTCATTGGCCGAGTCCGCGATATCCGCCGGGGAGGCAGCGCGGCTCTCGACCTCTGCGCGGTCGCCGCCGGCCGGGTTGACGGCTACTACGAGAGCGGGCTGGCCGTCTGGGACCGAGCCGCCGCACAACTCGTCGTCCGGGAGGCCGGCGGAATCCTCGGTGGGGTTGTCGACGACGAACCAGGACGGCCGCTGACCTGGGCGGCAGCGCCCGGAGTTGCCGAGGAGTTCGGCCTTCTGGTCCGCCGGGCGACGGCGCTGCACGTATCTCTTCCGCACTGAGCAACCGCGCTGGTCCCGGACGGGCCGGAGGATTCTGGACCATCACCGGGTACTGGTGTGGCCATGCCCGGTCCGATGGTGCACAATCTGCCGCGCACCTGCGCCGCGCAGGGCACAATCGCGGGGCCCGAGGCGTTGTCAGGGCTGAGCTCAAGACGAAGGGTGGATATCAGAGGTATGGCGACCGACTACGACGCTCCGCGTAAGACCGACGACGAGTTGTCCGAGGACTCCATCGAGGAACTCAAGAACCGTCGCGTCGACACTCGTGCCTCAAGCGTCGACGTT
>JBOFJB010000381.1:0-6788 GCA_051650465.1 Dermatophilaceae bacterium
GCGGCGAAGCCATGGTCTGCGAGGTCTCCCGGGTGCGGCGCGGCGGATACCGGGCCAAGGCTACCGAGCCGGAGATGGTCGACCGATGTGCCTCGTCGCGGCCATAGGGATGACGTCGCGTCCGCGACGCTCGCGTGCCGCCGACTCCATCCGCATCTCTTCGCATCACTCGTCTACGATCGGAGGATGACGAAAGCCATCACCGTGCGTCTCGACGACGCCGACCACGCAGCCCTGGCTCGACAGGCCGACCACCTCCGGGTATCTCCCGGAACGTTGGCCCGGATGCTCGTGCACGCCGGCTTGAACGACGACGCACCCGGGCGGCGTGACGCCCGTGCGGCCATCGCGCGGCTCGTGCACCGTTCACGACAGCGACCCTCTGCCGACGCTGTCGCTCTCGTCCATGATGCGCGAGCAGTCCTCGGCCCGGCCGAGTGAACGTCGTCGTCGACGCCAGCCTCATCGTCGCGCTGCTGGTGGCCGACGAGCGCCAGGCGGCGGCTCGCGAACGGCTCGACGGCTGGGTGGCGTCCGGCGAGCAGCTGAACGCCCCGGCGGTGCTGCCATACGAGGTCGCGAACGTCCTGGCCCGCCTGACCTTCGACGGCATCGTGGACTCCGACACCGTCGCGGACACGTGGGCGGACCTGGCCGCGCTCGACCTGGTGCTGCATCCGTTCGACATCGCACACGACGGTCCTGCTGTCGCAGCGATCACCACCCGGTTGCGCCGGCGCCACGCGACGGACTCGACGTACATCCACCTGGCGCAGCGACTCGGCGCGACGGTGTGGACACTCGACGGGGCCCTGGCCCGGAACGCTGCCGGCCTCGGCCTCCCCGTCGAGCTGGTCACCTGACGGAAGGTGTCAGCATCGCCCTCACCGGGATGTACGCCGCGGACGAAGCCGTGGGGACAGTCGTCCGGGCCTGTTGCGAAAGCTCTCGGTCCAGGTTTCGTCACGCTATGACGCTGGCTACAGCGCCAGATTTGTGGTGATCACCCCCATCTCGGCGCTGTATCTGGCGCCATAGGAGCACATCGACGAGGCTGACCGCCTTTCGCAACAGGCCGTGGCCGAGTCGCAGCCGACACCGCACTGGCACGATGACTCGACATGGTGCACGACGAGGTGGAGATGGTGCGTAGCGCGATTTTCGAGGTGGGCCGGTGACGCGGGTGGTCGTGCTCGGTGGCACCGGGGAGATGGGCTCGTTGCTGGTGCCGCTGCTGCTCGAGCGCGGCCACGATGCCGTGGCAGCGTCGCGGTCGAGCGGGGTCAACGTCGTCACCGGCGCCGGTCTCGACGACGCGCTCGCGGGCGCCGACACCGTGGTCGACTGCCTCGGCCCACCGGCCGGGTCCATGCGGGCCGCGCAGCGGTTCTTCGCGGATGCCGCCGTGCGCGTGGCGCGGTCGGCCGCCGGTGCCGAGGTGGGTCACGTCGTGTGTCTGTCGATCGTCGGCGCCACCTCGCCGGCAGCGCAGCGGCTCGGTGGCTACTACCGCGGCAAGGCGGCGCAGGAACGCACGTACGCGGCCGGGACCACGCCGGCGACCTTCGTGCGGACGACCCAGTGGTTCACCCTCGCCGGGCAGCTCCTCGAGCAGTTCCGGGCAGGACCGGTCGCCGTGGTGCCGCGCCTGCGCTTCGCCCCGGTGTACCCGGCGGCAGCCGCCGTGCTGCTCGCCGACACCGTCGACGCCGGGCCGCCCCGGGCAGGGTCCTCGTTCGCCGAGGTCGCCGGGCCCGAGGTGGTCGATGCGGCCACGATGGCCCGGGGCTACGCCAAGGCTCGAGTGACTCGACGCGCGCGTGGTCAGAGTTCCGCTGCCACCGCCGCTGCGCGACGCCGTGCTGCCCGGCGCTAACGTGCCCATTGACCCACGCCGCTTCGCCGACTGGCTCCGCGACGTACCGTCACCCGACGCCGGATGACGCCGCCCTCGGCTCGGGGGTGACGGGTCGATCAGGGCGGTCGGTGGCCGGGCGCCGGTGGAGCCAGCAGCTCGCGCACCCGGCGCGCCCCGGGAGTGAGCCGCTCGCGCACCCACGCCACCCCGACCGGCAGCGTCTGCGCGACGCCGCGCAGGTCGACGATCCGCACTCCTGCGGGCATCGCCCCGCGCAACACCGGCGCCGCGACGAACGCCCACCCGGCGCCGGCGGCGACCAGACCCAGGAGGCCCTGCAGCGACCTCGCCTCCCTGACCGCCACCGGCTCGAATCCCGCACTGCGACAGGCCTCGAGATACAGGTGCTGCGTGTCGGCCACGTCCTCGCGGCGGATGGCGACGAGCGGATACGTGGCGAGCTCGACGAGACGCACCACGGTGCGCGCGGCGAGCGGGTGGTCGGCCGGCAGCGCGACGTGCAACGGCTCCTCGGACATCAGCCGCAGCCGGGTCCCGGGTGGCGCGTGCCGGGCGTGCACCACGGCGAGGTCGAGCCGCCCGTCGAGGAGGTCGCCAACCTGGTCGGCGCCGACCGCCTCGACGACCTGGAGCGCCACGTCGGGCGCATCGTGGTCGAGCCGGCGTACGAGCCGCGGCACGACGTCGGCCATGGCGCTGCCGACCACACCGAGCCGCACGACGCCCGCCGTGCCGGACGCCACCGCACGCACCGACTCCTCCGCCCGGGCGAGATCGCCGAGCACCCGGCGGGCATGGGTCACGAGCTCCGCCCCGGCCGGCGTCACGTCGACCCGACGGGTCGACCGGTCGAAGAGGCGCACGCCCAGCTGCCGCTCGAGCCGCGCCATCGCGTGGGTCAGGCCGGGCTGGGAGAGCGACACGCGCGCGGCGGCCCGGACGAAGGACCCTTCGTCGACGACGGCGAGGAACGGTTCGAGGAGGCGCGGGTCCACGACCACGATTATTCACACGATGAATGAATCGGTGAAGAACGTTCATTGGACGTGAATGGCTCGCGCTGCCCATCATCGACGACATGGACACGACAACCGCCCCCGTGGCGCCCTTCCCGTCATCCGAACCGACCGATCTCCTCGGCAACGTCGTCGTCACCGGCGCCGGCCGGGGCCTGGGCGTGGCCGTGGTGCAGGCCGCCCTCGACCGCGGCGCCGCCACCGTGCACGCGACCGCCCGCGACCCGCGCTCTCTCGCCCGGTGGGACGACGACCCGCGGGTCGTCGCGCACCGCCTCGACCTCACCGACCCGGCGAGCATCCGTGCGGTCGCCGCCGCCACCGGGCCGGTGACGCTGCTCGTGAACAACGCGGGGACGGCCGAGTTCGGCGCGCTCCTCGACGCCGACCCGGCTGCCGTGGGCCGCGAGCTGGCGACGAACACCACCGGGACCCTCGACGTCGTGCGCGCCTTCGTCCCCGGGATGCCGCAGGGCTCGGCCGTCGTCTCGGTCCTGTCGCTGCTCTCGCTCGCCGCGACCCCGGGCATGGGCGGGTACAGCATGTCGAAGGCGGCGGCGCACTCGATGGTCCAGGCGATCCGCCCACCGCTGCGTGAGCGCGGCATCGCCGTCGTCGGCGTGTACCCGGGCGCCATCGACACCGAGATGCTGGCCGGCGTCGAGATGGCCAAGGCGTCACCACGCTCGGTGGCCGAGGCGCTCCTCGACGGCGTGCTCGCCGGCGAGGAGGACGTGTTCCCCGACCCGATGGCGGCCCAGCTGGCCGGCACCTGGCGTTCCGACCCGAAGGCGTTCGAGCGCGCCTTCGCCGCGCTGTGAGCACCGGCCGGATGACGACCGACGACGCACCCGGCCGCGGGCCGGAGCCGCGGCGGGTCGCCGTGCTCGGGCTCGGCGCCATGGGGTCGCGAGTGGCCGACCGCGTGGAGCAGGCCGGCCACGAGGTGCGGCGCTGGTCGCGCCGCGACGGCGGTGACCCGACCGCGAGCGTCGAGGGCGCCGACGTCGTGCTCGTGTGCGTCCGCGACGACGGGGCCAGCCGGGCGGTGTGGGATGCCGTGCACCCCGCCGTGCCGCCCGAGGCGGCGCTGGTCGACCTCAGTACGGTGACCCCCGGTCACGCCGCGGCCACCGCGGCCCGTCTCGGAGCGCGATACGTCGAGGCGCCGATGGTGGGCTCGCGGCCCCAGGTCGAGGCCGGGCAGCTGGTACTCCTCCTCGCCGGGGACGGAGCGACCCTCGACGCGGTCGAACCCGTGCTCGCCACGTTCTCGGCGGCTCGGCACCGGCTGCCCCGACCCGGCGACCCGGCCGCGCTCAAGCTCGTCGTCAACGGTCTGCTGGCAGCCCAGCTGGCGGCGGCCGGCGAGCTGCTCACCGCGGCGACCGCGCACGGCCTGGACCCGCAGCGCGTCGCCGAGGTGCTCGCCGCGGTACCCGTCGCCAGCCCGGCGCTGGCCAGGTCGCTGCCGCGTGCGCTCGCGGGAGACCTCGCACCGCTGTTCCCCCTCGACCTCGTCGTCAAGGACCTCGACTACCTCGGGGGCCTGCTCGACGGGCCGGACCGCGGCGTGCTCGACGCGGTCGCCGCGCGGGCGTCATCCGTCGCGGCCGGTGGCGCGGACCGCGACGTCGTGACGCTGCTGCTCCCGGACGCGGACCGCCCAGGCAGCGCGGCCAGCGGGTGACGCACGAGCACCGTTGAGCCGCAACGTCGTCGGCGCAAGAGTCGCCGCAGGTGGCCTCCACGGCTGCCGAGGGGACCGGACCGAGGTAGTCGACGCGGCGGCAATGGCCGGTGGCTACGCCCGAGCGCAGCGGCTCGATGTCCGTTGGTGGATATCTCACCGCCGCGGCCAGTGCGCGGCGCCGTGCTCCCGGGCCCGATCTGCCGTCCGACCCACGCGGCGTCATCGTCTGACTCCACGGCGGACCGTCGTACGACGGCGGTGACGCACGGTCGGGCGGACTGCACTCGCCTACCATCTAGGTGTGGGGGTTGGCGAGACGACACAGAAGGTGGCCTGCTACATCGTCCAGGCCGGGCGTCTCCTGGTCTTCAGGCATCTTGACGAAGCCTGGGACGAGTCGGGCCTACAGGTTCCCGCGGGAACCATCGAGCGCAGCGAGACGCCAGAAGCCGCCGCGTTGCGGGAGGCATCCGAGGAGACCGGTCTGACCACGCTCCACATTGTGCGCAAGGTCGGGGAGAGTCGGTACGACATGGCTCCCTACCGCTCGGAGACGCATCACCGGCACGTGTTCCATCTCGAGATCGATGAGACGACACCCGAACGCTGGGTGAGCGTCGAAGACGACCCTGACGACGGGTCGGAACCACGGCGATTCGAGTGCTATTGGATCCCGTTGGCGCAGGGACACGTTCTGTCCGGTGGTCAAGGGGCTTTTCTCGGCAGTCTCCTGACCGAGAAAACCGGTGCGGCCTCCTCCGCGGCGCGAGAGCCCGACGTCGAAGCTGGATACGCCGAACTCGTGGCGGCCCGGCCGCGTGCATGGCGTGCAGGACCCCGCGGCACCGCCCGTCGGCGTCGTCCTGACTGGGCCGATGACGAGTGAGCCGTGAGAACGGGGCAACCTTGCCGAGCCACGTGGACGAGTGACTCAGTCGACGGGCGACGAGTGGTCGACCATCTACTCGATCAGACCGTCGAGGTCTTATACCGATCACGGTAGAGCTATGGTGACAGAACATCGTCCAGCACGGGCGTCGAGGCACGCCCGCCGACAAGCTCAGAACCGGTCGCCGGTGAGGCGCTCGTACACCTCGACGTAGCGGCCGCGGGTCTGCTCCACGACATCGTCGGGCAGTGGCGGGGGCGCCTCCCCCGACGACCTCGACCAGCCGGATGCCGGTGACGTCAGCCAGTCCCGCACGTACTGCTTGTCGAAGCTCGGCTGCGGCCGACCGGGCTCCCACCGGTCGGCCGGCCAGAAGCGCGAGGAGTCCGGGGTGAGCACCTCGTCGGCGAGCACGACGTCATCCCCGCGCAGCCCGAACTCCACCTTGGTGTCGGCGAGGATGACGCCCCGCGCCGTCGCGATCTCGTTGCCGCGCAACAAGATAGCCACGGTGAGCTCGCGCACCCGAGCCGCCAGCCGCGCCCCGACCGCCGCCTCCACCTCGGCGTACGACATCGGCTCGTCATGCTGCCCGGCCGGTGCCTTGGTCGACGGCGTGAAGACCGGCTCGGGCAGCCGGTCGCCGTCGACCAACCCCGGGGGTAGCCGGATGCCGCTCACCGCGCCGCTCGCCCGGTACTCCCCCAGCCCGCCGCCGGTGAGGTACGCGCGAGCCACGCACTCGACCGGCAGCATGTCGAGCCGCTCGACGAGCACGGCCCGGCCGCGCACCGCATCCGGCACCTCGGTGGAGACCACGTGGTGCGGCACGAGGTCGGCGAGCCGCTCGAACCACCACAGCGACAGCCGGGTCAACACCTCGCCCTTGCCGGGGATCGGCGTCTCGAGCACATGGTCGTACGCCGAGACACGGTCCGAGGCCACCAGCAGCAGCCGGTCGGGCCGAGCGACACCAGATGCCGGGTCGACCGGTGCGTAGAGGTCACGCACCTTCCCGGAGTGGACATGGACATAGCCAGGCAGGTCGAGGGCCTGTGGTCGCACCATGTCGCCGATTCTGACAGGCCCGCCGAGCCGGCAACGCGCGACGTCCGCGCCGTCCGGGCGGTCAGCACGACGACACGAACATCACGTGCTGTCAGTGTTCGACACGAACGCCGCGACCGACTCGCACCGGGATGCGAGGCTGACCTGGTGACCACGGGGAAAGGACCGCCGCGAGCGGCAGCCCCGCGTCCGGCCGCAGTTCGGGGACCGACCGGCATGAACCCGCGACCGGAGGACCGACGC
>JBOFJB010000382.1:0-2544 GCA_051650465.1 Dermatophilaceae bacterium
AGCG
This sequence comes from Dermatophilaceae bacterium, assembly GCA_051650465.1. GTDB lineage: Bacteria > Actinomycetota > Actinomycetes > Actinomycetales > Dermatophilaceae > JBOFLG01. The sequence continues at coordinate 5 of JBOFJB010000382.1, forward strand.
GGTTCAACTTCTCTGACACGGGACAGGGGAAAATTGCTGGGAATCTGCACGGCCACTCCGGCTCCCGCGCATGTCACCTCATCGAGAACAGGAGCGAAACAATGACAGCACTAGTTCAGGCGACTCATGGGCACATCACCAGGGCTTCGGCAAAGTCGCCGAGCAGCCCGCTGAACTGCGGCTTCGTGGCCGCTCGAATGTCGCCGTGAAGCCGCCCTGACCGGTAAGTCAGGATCTCGGGCTACCCAGAAGTCTTGAGCCGACGGCCTTGGAGCGCAGCCTGAGGGCGCCATGCTCGCCGCTAGGCGGTATCTCACCTGCAGAAACGCGAATTTGTCGGGGCCCTGGGCAGTTAGAGTACTGTACCTTTCATCTGGAAGGCCGCCGCCGAGCAGATCGGCCAGAAATTCTCACGGGCAGCGCGACCCTCCACCAAATCATTTCAGCGACGGTCCACTAGTTGGAGCAGTTAATTACTGTCACGAAATTCCGCTCCTGGTTGCTGCACTCAGGTCGATCGGGGTCGGATAAGCCAACTCTTGCGCCTAAAGAAGCGGTTTGTTTCTTTTCAAGTAAGGAGACAACTACATTAAGACCCTCGCTCTGAACAGTTTCGGCAAGCTCGAACTCATCGAGCGTCGGCCGGCTGAGGTCGGCCATCTCGACGTCGAGGTCGACATCGTGTTGGCCGGCATCTGCGGCACCGACCTCGCCGTCCTCACCGGCCGCGAACACGGCGAGACGGGCATCATCCGGGGGCATGAGGCCGTCGGCGTGGTGGGCTGGATCGGCGCTGGGGTGACCCGCTTCCGGCCGGGAACACGGGTGGTCATCGACCCGAACGAGTACTGCGCCGACTGCCCCGCCTGTCAGACGGGTCGCACCAGTCTCTGCCACGGCAGGACCGGATCGGGGTTGGCGATCTCCGGGGTCAACCAGCACGGCATGTTCGCCGAGAAGTACGTCACCCGAGAGCGGTTCGTCCATGCGCTGCCCGAGACGGTCACCTGGGAGACCGGGGTGCTCATCGAGCCCCTCGCCTGCGCCCTCCACAACATCACGCAGTCCGGACTGGTCGCGGGACAACGGGCACTGCTCCTCGGCGCCGGACCGATGAGCCTGGTGACCCAGACCGCGCTGCGCAATTCAGGTATCAGCGCGTTGTCGACCGAGATCAGCCCGTACCGGTTGACCCTGGCCCGCGAACTCGGGTTCGACGTCGTCCATCCCGACGCACTCGATGCGCCGGGCCCGAGGTGCAGCGCTGGCCGATCGACGCAGCCGCGATCCGCACCCACTGCGACACAGCGCACGAGAACTCGCGAGCGATCCTGGCCCAATTGCAGGATCTGCCTCTCATCCCGGTCGACGCGGCGATGTTCGACATCTGGTGCGCCATGGGCCTCGGCCTGGAGAGATTGGCCGACGGACGGAGCGGGCCGGCCGACGCAGCCGCCTTCATGCAGGTTTGCGCCGAGCGCGGTGTCGGGCGCCGGCCGGCCGCGCCCTGCGCGCGCGAACCCACCGAATCGAGGAGTCATGAAGGTAACGGTTTTCAGTCAGGTCTCGCTCGACGGCAAGTTGACCCTGGGGAAAGGCGGATCGAGCAGGGAGCTGTTCACGTTGCTCGGCGAGCAGGACATCCGGTTCGTGCACGAGTTCCGCAGCAAGGTCGACGCCATCGTCGTCGGGCGCCGTACCGTCTCGGTCGACAACCCCACGCTGAACAATCGGTACGGCGGACGCAGCCCCGTCCGGGTGATTCCGAGCGTGTCGCTCGAGTTCCCGGAATCCTGCAACGTGCTGCGGACCTCCGAGCCGACAATCGTCGTCACCACGGAGGCTGCCTCCGCCACCCACCGCGCGGAGAGGATCCGCTCGGCGGGAAAGGAGGTGCTCTCCGTCGGCGAGAGCGCTGTCGATTTCCCCATGATGCTGCAGGAACTCGAGCGACGCGGCATGCAGCACGTGATGATCGAAGGCGGGGGCGCGTCAACTGGCGGATCTTCGACCTCGATCTGGTCGACGAGATCATTCTGATGCAGCTGCCCGTGATCATCGGCGGCCTCGACAACATCAGCCTGGTTGACGGGGCGGGCTACCGCGACATCGAGCTGGTCAAGAGGTTCGGACTGCACGAGGTCGTCCCGAGGACGAACTACCTCCTGTTGCGCTTCCAGAAGGACACCTCCGATGGCGGTTGAGCACTCCTTCCTCACGGAGGTAAGGCAGGTCGCGGTACCCATCACGGCGCAGAGCGTCCTGATGTCCGCGCTCGCAATGACCGATCAGCTGATGGTCGGCCAACTCGGCGAGACCGGCATCGCCGCATCAGGCGTCGGCTCGAAGATCACCTCCATCGTCATGGTCCTGCTCGCCGGTGTCGGCACTGGCGTCTCCTTCTACTGCGCGCAGTACTGGGGCAAGGGCGACCGGGTGCGCATCCGGCAACTGCTCGGTCTGGGACTAGTGCTGGGATCGGCCTTCATCGGCACCATGGCTCTGCTGGTCGGCTTGTTCCCGTCGGCCGCAGTGTCTCC
>JBOFJB010000383.1:0-1781 GCA_051650465.1 Dermatophilaceae bacterium
GCCTTGGTCAAGAGTCTTACTGATTCGGCCAGCGACCGGCGGCTGAAAACGCCCGCGGTGCAGGAGCAGATTGCCGCGGCGTTGGGTGGGTTGGTGAAGACGTCGTCGGCTGCGGATGCGCCCGACGTGACGGCGTTGCGGCGGTTGGCTCGCTCGGATGGTCTACCGGTGGAGGTGAAGACCGCCGACGGCCGCACTCGTCATCTGGTGTTGCGGTTGCGTCCGCGGGTGGGGAAGGACGGTGCGCGGCCGGATTGGTGGGACGGTGCGGCCGAGGTGCGTGACGTCGCGAAGCCGGGCGAGGCCGCGTGGTTGTGGTTCGACGCCGACGGCATGCAGCACAGTTCCGTCGCTGACTCGGCGACGGTGACTGCCGGTGTCTCAGCTGGCGCGACCGGCAAGTTCAAGTTGAACGGATCCGGGGGAGTCGGCCGGGGTCTGGTCGGGGCGAGCGCGAGTCAGGGCGATGGTGGGTCGAGCCTGAGTTCGGCGTCGAACCGGAGCGGAGTCCCGTCGCTGCGCGGGTCCGGTAGTTGGCGGAGTTTCCAGATCGGTCATGAACTCGTCCTCGAGGACGCGGACCGGGCAATGGATGACCGCAATGTTGCGTCGTTGCCGGTGGCGACTGATGTGCGACTACCGGTGGAAATGACCAGGGCTGCGGATGGCGCTGGGCCAGAGGCGAATTCACTCGCTGCGCCGGGTCGCCGGGCGGAGCAGCAGGCAGCCGGGCTACAGCCGATTCAGGTGACCGCTGGGCCGGAGCAGCGTCGCGACGTGTGGTCCGCACGTTTCATGGCGGCTGAGAACGCCGACCTCGGCGACCTTCCTCAACAGGCGCTCCGCGTCATCGCCGATCTGGACGGTGGATCTGGGACGAGCACCGCTGGGTGGCTGAGCCCGTCGTCGACGCTTGGTGCACAGTTCGACGGTCTCGTTGGCGAGCCCCACGTGATGCGTTACCTCCGCAACGTCGGGTCCGGGATCACCAGCGCACCGGTTCTCCTCAACGATGGTCGCCGACTGCAACTACGGCTGGATGCCGAGGTGACCGAGGGTGCCGACGTCGCGCTCGACACGCCACCGGAACTGCACAAGATCGAGGCCACCGAGAAGGTGCAGCACACCTCCACCCGGAACAAAGCGATCATGGGCACCAGCACGGCAGAGGCGACGGGCGCGTTTGGGCGGGACAGCGAGTGGCAACCGGACCGGGCCCCGGCTGGCAAGCCCGGCCAGGAGACACCTCCTGAAGGTGGCTCCATTGTCGGACCCGTCCTCAATGGGAACGTGTCGACGTCCGGTACGAGCCGCTATTCCGAGACGACGACGACGTACGAGAAGTCGAAGATCATTGCGCGGGGCCGGATGACGCGGGCGGTGCTGCCGGCGACGTGGCGGCTCACGTTCCTCGTCGACGGAATGCCCCATGGTGAGCCGGTGCGGGCAGACGGCTCGGTCACGACGCGGGTGATGGAAAGCGATGCGGGCAGGTTGCGTGAGCAACTGACCGCGCCGTTGCCCGCGGGCGCCGAGCGGCCGGCGAATGGTGCCGGGCCCTCGGAAGCCGTCACCTCCTCGTCGGAAGCCGCCACCGCCGGTTCGGAAACTGCCACGTCCGGGTCGGAAGCCACGTCCAGTGCGGCGCCGGCAGCATCCGTGGCGGATGAGACGGCATCCTCCGCGGACGGTCGGTCGGGGCGGGATGCGCCGCGGGCGCTGCGTGAGGGTACCGGCCTGGGTGGGGCACACATCGACGAGATGGTCGGGGCCTCGTCCGT
>JBOFJB010000384.1:0-3369 GCA_051650465.1 Dermatophilaceae bacterium
GTCGTGTGCCACAGCTGGGTCATCGTCGCATCGGGCACGTGTGTCTTCCCGTTCCTTCCACCTGTGCGACTGTCCGGTCGCCGTCATGAGCAAGCGCCTACCTCGTCCACACGCTTGTCCACAACCTGTGGGCAGGTTGCCGACGGATGGGTGGCGTGTCGCGGCCGGCCGGTCGATGTTCCGTGCGATCCTAGGGGGTTGGCTGGGTGATCGGGAGTGCGGTTGCTGGTTTGACCCCTCAGGCCGGGCTCACGTACCGTTGGACGGTCTGCTGGTCGGCAGTTTTCGCTCGCTCGTGGTCTCGATGTCGTGGCTGTCGCGTCGCACGGGTCTCCGATGACGGCCGACCACCGGTCCCGCTCGGGTCCTCGCGGCCCGCCCTCGAGATGAGAGATCGAACGTGAGCAAGCGTACTTTCCAGCCGAACAACCGCCGTCGTGCCAAGACGCACGGGTTCCGTCTGCGAATGCGGACTCGCGCCGGCCGCGCGATCCTCTCCGCCCGACGCCGCAAGGGCCGCTCCGAGCTCTCCGCCTGAGGTCGGACGGTGCTGCCGGCGCCCCACCGACTGCGTCGGCGGGTGGATTTCTCCTCGGCCGTGCGCGGACGGCAGAACGTTCGAGCCGGGTCCCGTCTGCTGGTCGTCCATGCCGCACGGTCGATCACTCGCCACGGTCCGGTCCGCGTGGGCTTCGTCGTCTCCGCCTCGGTGGGCGGGGCTGTGCGGCGCAATCGCACCCGACGCCGGCTGAGGGCGCTCGTTGCGGCGAAGCTGACGTCGTTGCCGTCCGGCGTCGACATCGTCGTACGCGCCAACCCGGCTTCCGGCACGGCAACGTTCTCAGAGCTCGCCACTGCCGTGGACCGCGGTCTCCGTGCCGTGGTTCGACGCCTCGACGAGCTGGTATGACGGTGAGGTCTTGGGCGGTCGGTCCACTCGTGTGGTTGATCCGTGGCTATCAGTACGTGATCAGTCCGCTCCGCCCACCGACGTGTCGATACTTCCCCTCGTGCTCGGCCTACGCGGTCACTGCGCTCGAGCGGTATGGACTGGTGCGCGGATCGACGATGTCGACCCGACGCCTGCTGCGGTGTCATCCGTGGACGCCCGGCGGCGTCGATCACGTGCCGTTGCGAGACGAGCTGACCGGGCTCCCGGTTCCGGGAACCACCGGTCCACGGCCACTGGGGACTGGCACGTCATCCGAGCCGTTGCTCCGTGCCGCACCGCAGGAGCATCCCCACTGACCGCGTCACACGAGTGACATCCCGGCCGGCATGTATCCCGGCCCGACACGAGGACACCCATGGTCGACTTCTTCAACACCATCCTGGCCCCGATCGAGTGGCTGGTCGCATGGATCATGTACGGCTTCCACGAGGGTCTGACGGCGATCGGCATGCCGGAGGCCTCGGGGTGGACCTGGGGACTATCGATCGTCGGTCTGGTGCTGGTGATGCGCGCGGCGATGATCCCGCTGTTCGTCAAGCAGATCATGGCATCCCGCAAGATGCAGCTGATCCAGCCGGAGCTGCAGAAGATCCAGAAGAAGTACAAGGGCAAGACCGATCCTGAGTCGCGTCAGGCGATGACTCAGGAGACCATGGCTCTCTACAAGAAGGAAGGCACGAATCCGTTCTCCTCGTGCCTGCCGATTCTCGCGCAGAGCCCTTTCTTCTTCGGCTTGTTCCAGGTGCTCAACGGTCTTGACGAGATCGCCAGCGGCGACAAGGGTCAGGTAGGGCCGATCGGGGAAACCGTTGCGGCTCAAGCGGAGTCGGCCACGGTCTTCGGTGCCCAGCTCTCCGACACCTTCCTCGGGGCGAACAACGTCAACACCCAGATCGTCACCGTGATCCTCATCATCCTGATGTCGTTGACGACGTTCACGACCCAACGACAGCTGATGACGAAGAACATGCCCGCGTCCGCGCTGGACAACCCGTTTGCACGGCAGCAGAAGTTGCTGCTCTATGTTCTCCCGATCGTGTTCGCTGTGTCCGGCATCAACTTTCCCATCGGTGTGCTCGTCTACTGGTTCACCACCAACCTGTGGTCGATGGCCCAACAGTTCTACGTCATCCGTCGGATGCCTGCTCCCGGCTCGGCTGCCGAGAAGGCCTACCACGCTCGACTCGAGCGCAAGGGCAAGCCGGTTCCGGGTGCCGCCGCCACCGGAGTCGTCGACGATGCCGTCGCCAAGCCCGCAGGCCAGCGAGCCCAGCCGAAGTCGAAGAAGCGCAAGAAGGCGTCGAGTGGCAGTCCGAAGCGGCCCGCCCCCCCGGGCAACGGTGCATCCAGGCGGTCCGACGGCACGCCACCCGCCACGACCTGACTCGAGAGGACATCATGAGCAAGCACGTCGACGAGGACACTGGCACGAGCGAACAGGCAGCTGCGGTCATGAGCGACATCGGCAACGGATCATTATCGTCCGTGGTCGATTCCGACCGTGAGGAGACCGTCGAGGTCGTACAAGGTGGGACCGTCGAGGCGACGGTCCAGGATGCTCAGACCACGACAGAGCAGGACGCCCCGGACCCGGTGGGGCACGAAGAGCCGGCACAGCTCGGAGACGATGGGGAAGCGTCCGTGTCCCGACGGTCCCGGCGAGAGCACCTCGAGCGCGAGGGTGAGATCGCAGCCGACTTTCTGGAGACGTTGCTCGACATCTGCGACCTCGACGGCGACCTGGATGTCGATATCGACGGCGACCGTGCCGCAGTGAGCATCGTCGACTCCGATGAGGGCCGTGTCCCACGACGGCTGGTGGGTCCGAGCGGTCAGGTCCTCGAGGCTCTGCAGGATCTGACTCGGCTCGCGGTCCAGGCATCCACCGGAGAACGGAGCAGGCTGATGCTCGACGTGGCTGGCCACCGTGCCGCACGTCGAGTCGAGCTCGTAGCTCTGGCGAGTGCCGCGATCGCCGAGGTCCGCGCCACAGGCGAACGCAAGCCGCTGGTTCCGATGACCGCCTTTGAGCGCAAGGTAGTGCACGATGAGGTTCTTACGGCCGGACTGGAATCCGAGTCCGAAGGCGTCGAACCACGCCGTTTCGTCGTGGTCCTCCCTCGCTAGCACGGTCTCGCCAAGCGTTTCACGTGAAACCTCATGGATGTGGAAATGGCGATATCGCACCGCTGCCCCCGAGGTCAGCCTCCACAGTGTTCGGCGAGCGCGTCGCCTTGGCTGAGGCTTTCGCGACAGCACTGTGTTCGAGTGGTGTCATACGGGGACTGATCGGGCCTCGTGAGGTCTCGCGGATCTGGGATCGACACCTGCTCAACTGCGGGGTGATCGCCGGCGCGTTCCCATTCGCAACGAGAGTCATCGACGTCGGTTCGGGCGCCGGCCTGCCCGGCATCGCT
>JBOFJB010000385.1:0-9012 GCA_051650465.1 Dermatophilaceae bacterium
AGGACTTCCGCGGCATCCGGCACCTGGAGCGCCGCCTCGGCGGCAAGCTCGTCGCCGGGGTCGTGCTGTACGCCGGGCCGACACCACTCCCCTTCGGCGACCGGCTGCGGGCCTGGCCCATCTCTGCCCTGTGGACGGCTCACGCCTGAGCGGTCGGTCGGCGTGGGTTGCGGTCACCGCTCGAGATCGGACACGAAATCGACCATGGCAGAGGCGAACTCGGCCGGCCGCTCGACGAATGCCTGGTGGCCGCACGGCATCCGGATGACGTGTGCGTGCGGCAGTGCCGCCGCCGCACGACACCCGTTGACGAGCCAGGGGCAGCATCGGGTCGCGGGAGTATCGGATCGCGGGCGCCCCAGACCAGCAGCGTCGGCGCTGTCACGGCGCGCGCGGCCTCCCGGGCCTCGCGGCGAGGGTCGGCGAGACTGCGCCACAGTTCGCCGAAGACGCGCCGGCCGTCGGGGTCGAATCGGAGGCGGGACGCCCGGCGGCGGGTGGCGCGCACGGCATCCGAACGGGTGCGCAGGTAGAGCAACGGCAACAGCCGGAGGAAGACCCTGGCCAGGCGGGGCCGGCCGATCAGCCGGCAGCCGGCCGAGGAGCCGAACCAGCGCGGCGTGAACCCCCCGGGGTTGACCAGGACAAGCGCACGGATTCGCTGTGGATGACGCGCCGCCGCGAGGACAGCGGCGAAGCCGCCGACCGAGTTGCCCACCACGACAACGGGTTCCGAGCCGAGGCTGGCGAGCACCTCGGGCAGTGCCTCGGCGTACGCGACTGCGCTCATCGGGTCTGTCGCGACGCTGTCGCCGACAGCCCGGCCAGTCGACTGCGTGGACGCGGTACCCCGCTTCGACGAGTTGCGGCACCACCAGGTCGTAGTCGCGGTGGTCGCCGGGGGTGGCGTGCAAGAGCACCACCGGCTCACCCGTGCCGTGGGAATGAACCGCGACCGTCCCGGCGCTCGTCTGGATCACCGGACGACCGTACCCGGATGATGACCGCGCAAGTCCGGCGCCCGAGATCTGGTCCGTGTATCGCGAATGACCACCGCAACATCGGGTCGGAAAGTAGCGTGCGGCACGTGATGGTGCGCCTCGAGAAGGACGAGTGGGAGATCGGCGATCAGCTGGCCGCCGACCCTGGTGGTTTCGGTTCGGTACGTCATGCGTCCGGAGCGATGTGCCAGGACGCCGTGGCGAAGCTGGTGCCCAAGGAGCCAGGGGCGAATCGCGAGTTGCGATCGGCTCGGACATTGGCGCCTCGGCTCACGAGTCGGTGATTCCTGTCCTGGATGTCGGTGAATGGGACGACCGTCTCGTCCTGGTGATGCCCAGAGCGGAGATGTCACTGCAGCAGCGCCTGGCCGAGCCGATCGAGCTCGCGGAGTGCATCGACGTGTTGACGCAGATCGCAGCGGCCCTGGCGGATGTTGGGTCGCGAGTGGTGCACCGAGACCTGAAGCCGGCGAATGTGCTGATGTGGCATGGCCGGTGGCGATTGGCTAACTTCGGAATCGCAAGATACGCCGACGCCTCAACTGCTCCGGAGACGCGGAAGTTCGCACTCACACCGCCGTACGCCGCTCCCGAGCAGTGGCAATCCGAGCACGCGACCGCGGCTACGGACGTGTACGCCTGGTTCGAGATGGCCTTCATGGGCTCACCTCTCCTCGGACATGGCCCGCCGGTGGAGCCGTTCCCACGAGGCTCGGCGGCTCGGAGTCGACGTCCGCGTCATCCGGGCCGCCACACCGTGACGGCCGGGTGTGCCGGGCGTCGAACCGGATGACGGGTCGTGCGCAAGACCCACGGGTGACACGGCATCCGGCCGCCCGAGCACCGCGCTGGGCCGGGCGCCCTGGCTAGAGAGCGGAGAGGATGTCCTCGACGCGGTCCTTGGCGTCGCCGAACAACATCGAGGTGTTCGGCCGGAAGAACAGCGGGTTCTGCACCCCGGCGTAGCCGGTGGCCATCGACCGCTTGAACACCACCACGTCGGCCGCCTCCCAGACCCGCAGCACCGGCATCCCGGCGATCGGCGATGTGGGGTCCTCTGCCGCAGCGGGATTGACGGTGTCGTTGGCGCCGATGACGAGGACGACGTCGGTGGCGGCGAGATCGTCGTTGACTTCGTCCATCTCGAGCACGATGTCGTAGGGCACCTTGGCCTCGGCGAGCAGCACGTTCATATGGCCGGGCAGCCGCCCCGCCACCGGGTGGATGCCGAACCGCACGTTGACCCCGCGCTCGCGCAGCCGCCGGGACAGCTCTGCCACCGGGTACTGGGCCTGCGCCACCGCCATCCCGTACCCCGGCGTGATGACGACCGACCGGGCGTTCGCGAGTAGTCCGGCCACCCCCGGCGGCGTGACCTCGCGGTGCTCGCCCACTTCGGTGTCGGTGCTGACCGTGCCCGCCGCGACGCCGAACCCGCCCGCGATCACCGAGAGGAACGACCGGTTCATCGCCCGGCACATGATGTACGACAGGTACGCACCGGAGGAGCCGACGAGCGCGCCGGTGATGATGAGCAGGTCGTTGCCGAGCAGGAAACCGGCGGCAGCCGCGGCCCACCCCGAGTAGCTGTTGAGCATCGACACGACCACCGGCATGTCGCCGCCACCGATCGATGCCACGAGGTGCCACCCCAGGGCCAGCGCAACCAGCGTGATGATGCCGAGCACCGTGGACTTCGCTGCCGTGGACTCCTCGGACAGCACCGTAAAGAGCACCGTGAGCAGGCCGGATGACGCCAGCGCGCCGACGTTGAGCCCATTCCGCCCCGGCAGCATCAGCGGGGCAGAGGAGATCCGCGCCGACAACTTGAGAAACGCGACCACCGAGCCGGTCAGGGTGACCGCGCCGATGAACACCCCGACCGCGACCTCGATGTCGTGGATGGCCGGGTACGGCGTCTCCTCGTACGCGCTGTTCCAACCCACCAGCACCGCCGCCAGCCCAACGAAACTGTGCAACAGGGCGATCAACTCGGGCATACCGGTCATCTCGACCTTGCGCGCTCGGTCGAGGCCGATGGCGCCGCCGATCCCCATCGCGCCGGCGATGAGCAACAGACCGACCCAGCCGCTGCCGTCGCGGTCGTCCCCACCGCTGCCGAGAGGGACCGCGTCGACCCCGACCGTGGCGGCGAGCACGGTGACCGCCAGCGCGACCGCCATCCCGACGACGCCGAGCACGTTGCCGCGCCGCGCGGTGTCGTGCCTGGACAATCCGGCGAGCGCAAGGATGAAGAGCAGCCCGGCGACGATGTACGCGCCTTGGACAAGCGTCAACCTCATCGGGCGGTCTCCTCACGACGGAACATCTGCAGCATCCGCGCCGTGACCCGGAAACCACCGAACACGTTGACACTCGCGACGAGGATGGCGACGAACGCCAGCACCGACACCGCCGCGTTGCCCTGACCCACCTGGAGCAGCGCCCCGACGACGATGATGCCGCTGATCGCGTTGGTCACCGACATCAGCGGGGTGTGCAGCGCGTGGTGCACGTTGCCGATCACGTAGAACCCGACCACGACGGACAGCACGAACACCATGAGGTGCCCGAGGAACGGCTCGGGCGCGAGCGCCGCCACAAGGAGAAACAGCACGATGCCCGCCGCAACGAGCGCCATCCGCTCCTTCGGGCCGAACGAGCGCCGCGGCCGGGGCGTGAACGACCCGGCCACGGTGGCCACCTCGGCGCCGGGTGCCGGCACGGTGGGCACCGGCAGGGTCGACCCGGCAGCCGGCGCACTCGGCGCGGCCGACACCTGAACGGGCGGTGGCGGCCAGAGCACCTGGCTGTCGTGAACCGTGGTCATCGCGCGTTGGACGATGTCGTCGAGGTCGAGCACGACCTCGCCGTCCTTGCCAGGGGTGAGTAACGTCATGAGGTTGACGACGTTGGTGCCAAACAGTTGCGAAGCCTGCGTCGGCAACCTGCCAGGCAGATCGGTGTAACCGAGCAGGACGACCCCGTTCGGGGTGATCACCCGCTGGCCAGGAACAGTCCCTTCGACGTTGCCGCCGTTCGCGGCCGCCATATCGACCACGACGGCGCCTGGCTTCATCGACGCCACCATCTCGGCGGTCAACAGCCGCGGCGCCGGCCGCCCAGGGATCAGCGCGGTCGTGATGACGATGTCGACATCAGCGGCCTGTGCCGCGTACAGGTCGGCGGCCTTGGCGTCGAAGTCGGCACTGGTTTCGCGGGCGTAGCCATCAGCCGACGGTCCGGCGTCATCGACATCGATCCGGAGGAACTCGGCCCCCATCGACTCGACCTGTTCGGCCACTTCAGGCCGGGCGTCGAACGCCCGGACCACGGCGCCGAGGCTGCCGGCCGTGCCGATGGCGGCCAATCCGGCGACGCCCGCCCCGATGACGAGCACCTTGGCCGGCGGCACCTTCCCCGCCGCGGTGACCTGCCCGGTGAAGAAAGACCCGAACTCGTGAGCCGCCTCGATGACCGCGCGGTATCCACCGATGTTCGCCATCGACGACAGCACGTCGAGGGACTGCGCGCGCGAAATCCGGGGCACCGCATCCATCGCCAGCGCGGTGACTCCGCGCGCGGCGAGCCGGCCGGTGAGCGCAGGGTCAAGCGCCGGCGCGAGCACGGCGATGAGCACCTGGCCTGGGCGGAGGTGGTCGACCTCGAGGTCGGCGGGCGGGTTGATCTTGAGGATGACGTCGGCGTTCCACACGCTAGGACCGACGATGTCAGCCCCGGCCTCGACGTACGCGGCGTCGTCGAAGGTGGCGAGGCGGCCCGCCCCGGCCTCGACGAACACCGTGTAGCCGAGGGCGATCAACTTGCGGGTCGTCGCCGGGGTCGCCGCGACCCGGGTCTCACCCGCGCGGGACTCGCGGGGAATGCCGATACGCACGACGGCTCCTCTCACCGGTGGGATGGCGGACCGGCACGAACCTATCTCGTCGACCGACGACTCTCACGGCCGCGGTGACCGAGGCCCGGCGGCCCGCAACTCCCCTCGGTGTCAGGACCCGGCGTGACGGAACCCGGCTCGCTCGGCAGCGCCCTCGTCGTAGAACCAGACGTCAGGCTCACGGACGTCGTAGCCGGCGTCGCCGGGCACCACGAAACTCATCGAGTCGCGGTACGCCTGAACCGCGTGGCCGAGCGGCTGAGCGCCGTCGTCGAAAGGCGCAGCCGACCCCACGCTGTAGCCGCCGTCACGGACCTCCTCCAGGCTGGAGACCCGGCGCCCGGATGCCGCCTCGCCGCCAGTCTCGGATGCCGCCTCGCCGCCAGTCTCGGATGCCGCATCTCCGCGGTCCGTCACCGTGCGTGCCTCACCCTCGGCAATCGCGAACCGCGCATCGTCCATCTCGGGTTGGTCAGCGTCACCATCCACTGTCGCTCCGTCGGCGGAGGGCCTTGTGCTCGGCACCGCATCGTCAGCGGGATCGGATTCGTCAGCGACCTCCCAGGAATCGTCGGCGAGATGCTCGGGTGCTTCCGCGACCGGGGCCGCGCGTGACGTCGTCAGGTGGTCGGGTGAGCCACCGGTCGTTGCACCAGCGCGGCCAACTACCGGATCGTCGTGACGGGCCAGGCCGGGAACGCCTGCTCCAGCCGCGTCATCAGCGTCAGCCAGACTCCCAGCCGCGTCATCAGCATCACTGACGTCGACGGCGACCGGGCCAGTGCCAGCGTCGATCTCGTCGTCGGTGCCATCGACCTCGTCATGGCCCTCGAGCAGCAGGTCATCGGTGTCGCCGTCAGCGGTATCTCCTTCCGCGACAGCCCAGTCGATCGCTTCGGGGGCGTCCGCGGAAGCAACCCGAGCGCCGGGCAGGCCGACCGTCCCGGTCTCCACGCCGTGCTCAGTGATGCTGTCCGCAGGGTGCTCGGTGATGGTGTCAGTGCCGTGCTCCATGACGTCGGGAACCGACGACATCGGTTCCTCGACAGCGCGGGGACCATCGCCGCCGACCGCATCGTCCGGCGCGATGTTGCCCTCGAGGTCTGGCTGGTCGGCCGCCGGGAAACTGGGAGTGCTGTCAGTGGCGCCTTCCACGGTTGCACTATCCCAGCCACGTCGAGCCGAAGGGTCGACGTCACCAAGGGAGTCACCCGGCACGCGCAGATCGTCGGCCTCCTCAAGGTCCTCCGCCGAGCCAACACCGTCCACCACCTCGACCACGCCACCGTCGTCATCCACGACGACCGCGTCAGCAGCACCCTCGACCGCAGCAGTGGATGACGACACGTCCAACGCAACGTCGGCAGGCTCGCCAGCAGAAGCACCATCCGCGGACAGGTCGCCAGATCCGTCCGGGACAACTGGCTCGTCAGCCGACTCTGGCTCATGCACGGCGAGGACGTCGGCGGTGGCGGAGTCCTGCCCGGCAGGACTGTTCTCGCGCTCATTCACGGGGACCGACATCGACTGATCGGCATCGGAGGCTGCATCGTCGCTCGGGACGTCGTCATGCGGGCCGCCCCACTCACCGGACGGCGACTCGACGTCTTCGGACAACTCGACGCGCTCACTCTCGGACAGGCCGGTAGTGGCCACATCCACAGCAGCCGCACCAACGGCGGCCTCTTCGTGAGCGACGGGCGAGGCGACGCTGGCGTCGCTCGACTCCACGCCTGCTGCCTCGGCAGGCTCGATGCCGGCGACATCGGCCGGCACCGACGGCTCATCGGCCTCATCACGCCAGTCAGCCGCCGCCGCGATCCGTTGGCTGCGTTCCTCGTCGGGGCCGTCTGCGACCGAGGCGGACCAGGGCGACCAGGTGGATGCCGCCGGCCTCGTCGCGGTGTCGTCATCGACCACCCCGTGCTCGGGACCTGGCCCCGGATCGGGATCGGCCTGGGGGCCAGTGGACCAGATAGCACCTGGCGCGGGGGATGTGGCGCCCTTGGTGGCGGAGATCCCCGCATCAGCCTCGCCGATACCGGCGTCAGCCTCGCTAACGCCGGCCTCGGCGGGTGACGGGCCGCCCATCGAGGTGGGGTCACCTCCGGTAGGGGCCGGGTCGTACTCGGTGAACGCCTCGACTGGCTCAGCCTGAACTGCGGCGTTCACGTTCTTCTCGGGTTCAGTCATCGACACCGGTTCCTCCTCGAACTCGATTGCCGGATCGAGCGAGTGACCCGGCTCCTCTGACTCGGTCTCCGACACCGCGGGCGCAACCTCCCACGATGCCGCTGTCTCGGTACTGGTCGCCGGATACTGGTCCTCGCCCAGAACCGGCTCGGCGGTAACCGCCTGGTCGTCCGTCTCCGCTCGGCCACCGTCCACGGTGTCGGTGCGGTCGACCGGCATCCCGGTATCGAATGTCGGCTGCTGCGATGGGACCGGGTCGACGCCGGTCTCGACCGCACCGTCGGTAGCGTCGTCAGCATCCGGATGACGCCGCCACGGCGACGCGGGTGCGGCCTCCCTGGGCCGATCAGCGAAAAGATCAGGCCCGGCCGAGGCGCTCGCCACGGCCGTTCCAGGAATCGACCGGCCGAGCCGTTCGACGTGATCGTTCAGGTCGACCGGACCCGGCGGCATCGAACCGGCGTCGGAACCGCGCTTCTGCCGCACGAGCATCCAGGCGACGAGCAGGAGCAGGAGAATGCCCCCTCCGATCAGGAGGTATGGCAGGGACGAACTCATGGAACGAATCCTCGGGTCGGCGGGGCCCTGCATGGGCGAGGACCTGACCAAACTTACCGCTCCATACTGCCGCGTTCGCGGGAGGAGGCACTACTCATCGTCGGTCTGGCGATGACGCCCCGACCGACCCGTAGGCGTCCTGCGCGCGCGGCAGCCGGCCCGCGGCACCGTGCCTGCCGTCATCCGGCCGGCCAGGCGCGGCCGGAGTGGCGAGTAGGTGATTGACGGGTAAGGAGTTTGTTCGAGTTCTCCGCTACCGGAGGCACCGGCCCGGTGGCGGCTCTACGGTTTCGTCCATGACACGAGGTCACAGCCCGTCACGCCGCACGTCGCCACGTCGCAGGTCGCTCTCTGGGCTGCTGTCGGCAGCGGTACTGTCGACAGCCGCTATCGCCGTCGCCTCGGGCCCGGCGACATCCGCCCCGGCGGGCTCCGCGCCGACCGCCGACGAGGTCAGCATCCTGCGGGTAACGACCACTGACCCCGGTGCCGCGGCGGCCCGGCTCTCGGCGACTGGCTTCGACCTCGTCGAGGCCCGCCAGGGGAGCGACCTGTTCGTCGTGGGGGATGACGATGTGCGCGCCGACCTCACCCGCCTCGGCTATCGGGTACGCGTCGACCAGCGAGCGCCCGCGCCACAACGCGCCACACCACGACCGGGCACACCACAGTTGGCCCCATCACTACGGTCCACAGCAGGACGCGCCACGACCGCCAGCACCGCCGCATCCGTCGACCCGACGTTCTACGGCGGGTACCGCACCGCCGACGGCTACGTTCAGCACCTCCAGGATGTCGCCGCGGCCAATCCGACGATCGCCGTGACCGCCGACATCGGCGACTCATGGCGCAAAACCCAGGGCCTGGCCACCGGCAACGACCTCGTCGCCGTCTGCATCACCAAGATCGCCCCCGGTGACTGCGACCTTGCCGGCACGCCAACCAAGCCCAGGTTCTTCATCCTTGGCACGGTGCACGCCCGCGAACTCAGCGCGACCGAACTAGCCACCCGACTCGTGGACCACTTGACCTCGGCCTACGACACCGACCCCGACGTCACCGCCATCGTCAACTCCACCGAGGTGTGGGTGCTGCCGCTGGCCAACCCGGACGGCCGCGAGATCGCCGAACTCGGCACGATCTCCCCCTACTTGCAGCGCAAGAACGCCAACAACTCACAAGGAATCTGCGCGGTCCCGCCCACCTCGAGCAGCCAGCACGGTATCGACCTGAACCGCAACTTCGCCTGGAAATGGGGCGGAACCGGAACCTCCGCAAACCCGTGCGACCTCACCTTCCGCGGGCCGTCAGCCGCCAGCGAGCCGGAGACCACCGCGATCGCCAACCTGATGTTTCAACTCT
>JBOFJB010000386.1:0-3059 GCA_051650465.1 Dermatophilaceae bacterium
GCGGCGCTCGCCATCGGTCTCCAGACGGCGCCACACTCGTCGGTCGGGTCGGATGACGCGGCGCTCGCCGCGCGGCTGGGACGTGTGCTTGCCCGGCATCCGGCCGTCGTCGGCCCGGCCGCCGGCCACCGCTGCGGCAGGGGCACGCACTCTCGCACCGCGGACGGACAGGTCGTGTGCTGGTCGGTTCCGCAGGTCGGCGGCGAGCGGTTCGCGGTCGACGCCGAGTGCGCCGACGTGCTGGCACCTCCGGCGCTCACCCAGCGCTGGTCCGGGCCGGTGCGCGCAGGGTCACTGCCCGGTGGTGTCGTCGCGGCCTGGACCGCGACCGAGGTGGTGGCCAAACTCACCGATACCCCGGTGCTCCTGCTCGCGGCGCGCGGTCCGGTGACGTCGGTCGCGGTGACCCACGGTGCTCGGCGCGTCGTGCTGCGGCACGAACGTCGCCGCGGACTGCATCTGTGTTTCGGGCTCGCTGTCGTCAGGTGACCGACGGCTCGGCGTGGGTGGCTCGGTGAGGTCTGGCCGGGCGTGTCGCGGTCGGGGATCAGGCTCAGCGTGGCCCGGTGAGGCGGTCGAACACCCGGCGTGCGCGGCGCCGAACCGCCGGCACCGGCCGGGCGAGTTGGCGCAGCGTCCGGTAAGCGACCGAGCGCTCGATGGCGACCGCCCGCTCGAGCACCGTGACCTCGCGCTCGCGGGTACGCAGCGTTCCCTCGAGCCAGCGCACCTTGGCATCGCGCTCGGCGACCGCGGCCTCCAGTTCGGCGACGAGCACGCGTGCCTCGGCCAGCGCGGGCGCGACACGTGAGTCTTCCGGTGGTAGCGCGGGCGACTCGATCGGCCTGGCGGCGGGCGGGTCTGTCGGTCGGCGCGCGGCAGCACGCCGGGCCAGCGGCTCGGCGGATGATGCCATCGAGGAACACCCAGTGGTGTCCGTGGGGGCCGGTCCGGATGAGCGGCCGGCCGCGGCGAGCAGGTGCCCGGTCAGGGTGGCCGCGTCGGTCAGCCCCCACGGTGCGGTGAGACCTCGTCGCAAGTGTTCGCCGGCCGCCGCGCGCAGTGCCTCGTCGTCGAGCCCGCGCGCGACCTCGCGGATCTCGACCAGGTCGTGCCCGTCGAGCGCGTCGTGCAGCGGCTCGCGCGCTGCAGCATCGGCCGGCACGGTGTCGAGCACTGCCGGGAACACGGCGTCGCCGAGCCCGCCCAGCACCACCAGCCGGCCGGGGGCGAGCGCGTCGAGCAACCCGGCGTCCGCGGCCCACTGGGTAGCCACACCTGGGTCGCGGAGCGCGTCGGTGAAGCCGGCCCAGCTCGCCGCGGCGGCGGCTCGGGTCGCCGCGGCGTCGCTGGCGCTAGCCGTGACGAGCAGGCGCGGAGCGGTCGAGGACGGCCACGCGCCGTACACGGCACGGAGCGGCAGCCCGGTGAGACGTGCCGCGTCGTTCGGGCTCGGCGGGGTACCCCGCGAGCCGGGTGCCCCACGGTGCCACGATGCCGGACCGCTCCGCGGCGACGGCAGCGCCAGGAGCGCACCGAGCCCGGACGGGCACGGCAGGCCGGCGAGCAGGAGCCCCGCCGGGCACACCAGCCTGCCGAGGTCGGTGAGCAGGCCGTGCGCGCTGAGATCGGGGGAGTCCGGCGACCGTGACTCGGTCGGGCCGCTCGGTGCGAGCACCATGTCGTAGTGCTCGCTCGGGTGGTAGCGGTCTACGACGCCTGCGAGCACTCGTACCGGGCCGATCCGGTCTGCGGCGGCCCGGTCGGTGATGACCGGCTGGTGCGGGATGGCGGCGCTGCCGTTGGGGTCGGTACCGCGCGCGACCGCTGCGGCGAGGTGGCGGGCGTCGTCGAGGCTGCGCACCAGCAGATCGACCGTCGCGCCGGCGGCAGCGAGCCGGCCGGCGAGCGGCGCGACCCCGAGTCCGACGAGGAGCACCCGCGGTGTGGCCGGCGCGGCGGCGAGTATCGCGTCGGCGAGGTACCCGAGTGCGTCCGGCTCGGCATCCTCGTCGGCGGTGCCTGCGGCGCGAGCCGGCACGTCCGAGGTGTCTCGGGTCTCGCCGCCGACCAGGCGGATGCCGGACATCTCGTCGACGTAGGGGTCTGGCACCGGGGTCCTTTCGGCGGGTGGTCGATGCGAGGCGCCGCGCGGCCCGAAGAAGACTGGACCGCCGGGGGAGGCGGGGGCCGGCTGCGGCCCCGAGGTGGCCGGCCGGGCTGATCTACAGTATCCGCGTGCCGAGCATCGCTGCCGTGGTCTTGTCCATGGGCGACCGGCCGGTGCAGTTGCGCACCGCGCTCGAGGGGTTGCTCGCTCAGCGCGGCGTCGAGATCGACATCGTCGTCGTCGGTAACGGGTGGCGCCCCGACGGGCTGCCGGCCGGAGTGCGCGCGGTGCACGAGCCGGAGAACCTCGGCATCCCTGAAGGACGCAATGTCGGTGCGCGAGCGGCCCGAGGCGACCTGCTGTTCTTCTACGACGATGACGCGTCGCTGCCGACCGATGATGTGTTGGCCCGGCTCGCCGCAGAATTCGAGGCTGACCCGAAACTCGCTGTCGCTCAGCCCCGTACCGCCGATCCACAGGGCCGACCGACCCCGCGGCGCACCGTGCCGCGGCTGCGCACCGGCGGTGGTGGCGCGGCCGGTGAGGTCGTGGTGTTCGCCGAGGGGGTGTGCACGGTGCGCCGGCGCGCGTTCGACGAGGTCGGTGGCTGGCCGGGCCACTTCTGGTACGGGCACGAGGGCATCGACCTCGCCTACCGCCTGGCCGACGCCGGCTGGCGGCTGCGGTACGTGCCGGACATCGAAGTGCACCACCCGTCGCACGCAGCGTCCCAGCATGCGGTGTTCTACCGGATGAACGCGCGTAACCGGGTCTGGGTGGCCCGCCGCAATCTTCCCGGTCCGTTGGTGCCGGTGTACCTCGCGGTCTGGGCTGCCGCCACCATCATCCGGGTGCGTCGCCTCGGTCCACTGCGGGTGTGGTTCGCCGGTTTCGCCGAGGGCTGGCGTGCCGACCCCGGCCCACGCCGGCCGATGCGGTGGCGCACGGC
>JBOFJB010000387.1:0-8491 GCA_051650465.1 Dermatophilaceae bacterium
CCCTCGGCGACCTCGAGCGAGCGCTGGTCGGCGACCGTGAACCAGCGGATCTCCTCGACGGTGTCGCCCCAGAACTCGACCCGCAGCGGGTGCTCCTCGGTGGGCGGGAACACGTCGAGGATGCCGCCGCGCACCGCGAATTCGCCGCGCCGCTCCACCAGGTCGGTCCGGGTGTAGGCGGCCCCGGCGAGGCGCTCGACGACCTCGCCCAGGGGCACCTCGTCACCGGCGGCGAGGGCGACCGGGCGCAGGTCGCCGAGGCCGGCGGCGACTGGCTGCAAGACGGCTCGGACCGGGGCCACCACCACGGCGGGCATGCCGTGCGCGGCATCCTCGGCGTCCGGGTGCGCGAGGCGACGCAGTACTGACAAGCGCTGGCCCACGGTGTCGCTGCGCGGGCTGAGCCGCTCATGCGGCAGGGTCTCCCAGGACGGGAGGTGCGCCACGGCATCCGGCCCGAGGTACCCGCCGAGCGCTGCGGTGAGGTCCTCGGCCTCGCGCCCGGTCGCGGTGACCGCGAGCACCGGAGCGCCGCTCGGCCGCGGGACGAGCGTGGCCAGTACCGCGGCTCGGGCGCCAGCCGGGGCGCTGGCGGTGACCTCAGCGCCGGGCAGGTCGAGGGCGGCGCGGAGGCGGATGAGCCCGGGCAGGGCGTGCACCCGCTCGCGCAAGGCGGACAACGACGGCATTTCCCTGATCCTAGTGCCGCCCACCGACAACTCCCGGGCTGCAGGGCGGACTCACGATCGGCGGGCGTGACCCGGCCGCGATACCCACCGGCTCACTCAATGTGGCCGCCTTCAGGCGGACACGCGGCGCGTCGAGGTGAGGGGGGGCGTGGCCGGCAAGCCTTCGCCCATCACGCCCTCGGTCCTGGCGTGGCCATCACCGAGGACGGCAGGCCGTCGGCGGAGCTCGCCGAGCGCCTCAAGATCGACGAGAGCCTCATCGACGAGTGGGTCGAGGGCGAGTCGCGGCCAACCGTCGGCCACGTCACCAAGCTCGCTGAGGCGCTGAGGCGGCCTCGCGCGGTCTTCTTCCTCCCGGCGCCCCCACAAGGTGCGAGCCTGCCCGCCCGCTTCCGCCACCCGCCGGGGGATGACCGACTCATCAGCCCCGGGTCGCGTCGTCGGTTGCGGCAGGATTACCTGCTGATCTGAAGCGACCGATACAACGCTTACGGCGACCCGACCCAGCCGCCGATGCTTGCACAGTTGACTACGGCGCCAACGTCAGTCTCGAGCAACAGTGGCATTCACGACCGAGCACGGCGGTGCAACCGGCGACGGTCCACGACCCGCGACTCATGGCATCCGCTGCACGACTCGCGGTAGGGCACTGCTCCGACCCCACCGCGCGAGCGACCAGAGCAGTGCCCTTTACCGTCATCCCGCGCCGCTGCTACCGCCCGGTGTCGTGGCCGAAGTTGACCAAGGGCCTGCGAGAACGGGCATCGCCGCTTACCATTTCGCGCACAGGCAGCGCGGATCATCCGTGTCGGCACGACCGCACTCGCAGGGGAGGTGGCAGCCGGTGTCGACGACGTCAACGGTCGGCCCTCGGATAGCGCTCGACGACGCCCGACTAGGCGACCTCGAACTCGCCCTGCTCGGCGTCCTCCCAGACCATCAGGTGCTCGGCGGCCCCATCGGCGCCAGTACGCCTGCGCCCGGAGCCCGAGTACTGCTCCGCCTCGGACCCGATGACGCCGTGCCGTCCTCGACGTCATCCGCTCGGGGGCCGGCCGCCGACGCGTCCCCACCGACGGCATTGGTGCTCGTCGACGAGGAGTCGACCCCGATCGCGACACTCGTCGCCGACGGCAGCCTGCCCGCCGATCCAGGTGGCGCCCTGGTGCGCGGCCGGTTGGCACCCGAGCGGGTACGCGAGTCGGGCAGTGGCGAGCCACGGGTGGATGCCGCCGACCTCACCGCCGGCTGGGACCACGTGGTCGTCCTCGCCCGCCCACTCACCAGCGACGACCCCGAACTCCCCACGGGCGCAAGGATTCTCGTGCTGGTTCCAGACAGCGCCAGCGCCACTGGCGGCATCCCCACGACGCTCGCCGTCGCGCTCGCCCGCGAGGCCACCACCCACCTCGGCGACGGCGCCGTCATCCGCACCGCACCGCTGCGCTGGCGCGACCCCGCTAGCGACCTCGCCCTCGCCGAGTTGATCGGCGCCGCGGCCCACGCGCCGGTCGATCTGCGTCACCCCGCACCCGAGGTCGACCCGGCGGCGGTGTCCTGGCTGCGATCCCGCGCCGAACTAGAGACTGCGGCCTCCGAGACCGTGCCGGCCGGCCTCCCCGACACCGTGGCCCGGCAGTTGCGCCGATGGCGACCGCCGCGCGCACGCCGCGGGCTGGTCGTGATGTTCACCGGACTGTCCGGTTCGGGCAAGTCCACCCTGGCCCGCTCGGTGCGCGACGCCCTCGCGGCCGGCCCGCGCACGATGAGCCTGCTCGACGGCGACGTGGTGCGCCGGCTGCTCTCCAGCGGCCTCGGCTTCGACCGGGCAGGGCGCGAGCAGAACGTGCGCCGCATCGGGTTCGTCGCCACCGAGGCCGCGAGGCATGGGGGCATCGTCTTGTGCGCACCGATCGCGCCGTACCGGGCCACCCGTGAGGAGGTGCGCCGGATGGTGCAGGAGGTCGGCGACTTCGTCCTTGTCCACGTGAGCACACCGCTGGAGGTGTGCGAGCAGCGCGACCTCAAGGGCCTCTATGCAGCGGCGCGGGCGGGTCGGATCGCCGAGTTCACCGGAGTGTCCGACCCCTACGAGACCCCGGATGACGCCGACCTCGTCATCGACACCTCGCGCACCCCGGTCGACGCCGCCACCGCGCTCGTCACCACCCACCTGCGCGAGCAGGGCTGGCTCCCCGAGGAGACCGCGTGAACCTGGACCTCACTCTCGTCGCGGCCTGTTTCGGCATCGGCATCATCGTCGGCCTCACCGGCATGGGCGGCGGTGCCCTGATGACCCCGGTGCTCGTGCTGTTCTTCGGCATCCCCCCGCTCACCGCCGTCTCGAGCGACCTGGTCGCCTCGGCAGTGATGAAGCCGGTCGGGGCAGCGGTGCACCTGCGCCATGGCACGGTCAACCTCCGTCTCGCGGCCTGGCTCTGCGTCGGTTCCATCCCGGCCGCGTTCTCGGGCGTGTTCGTCATCCGGGCGCTCGGCGACGGCGAGCAGGTGGAGCGCCTCACCCGGATGGCGCTCGGCGTGGCCCTGCTCGTCGCGGCCGGGGGGCTGGTGGTCAAGGCCTACGTGCGGCTGCTCGAGCGGGCCAGACACCGCCGCGACCCGGCGCTGCGCCGCACCGCCGACCGGCCCGACATCGTCATCCGGCCGCTCCCCACCGTGCTCGTCGGCATGGTCGGTGGGCTGGTGGTGGGGATGACGTCGGTGGGCTCGGGGTCGCTCATCATCATCGCGCTGATGGCGCTGTACCCGCTGCTGCGTGCGAACAGCCTGGTCGGCACCGACCTGTTCCAGGCCGTGCCGCTGGTGGCGTCGGCCGCGGTGGCGCACGTGCTGTACGGCGACTTCGAACTGTCGCTCACCACCTCGCTGCTCGTGGGCGCCATCCCGGGGGTGTGGCTCGGAGCCCAGCTCTCGTCGCGCGCCCCTGGCGGGCTGGTGCGGCGGGCGCTGGCCTTCGTGTTGCTCGCCTCCGCGCTCAAACTGCTCGACGTGCCCACCGTCACCACGGGCATCATCCTGCTCGCCGCGCTCGTGGTCGCCCCGCTGATGTGGATGGCGGCGCGCCGGCACCACGGGCTCCCTGCGTTCGGGCGGCGGGCCGCCGCGTCCGACCGGTCGGCCACCAGCCCATCGGCGCCCGACCCGTCAGCGCCCGACCCGTCAGCGTCGCCCGGCGGGCCTGCGGCACGGTCCGCGTCATCTGCATCAGCCGGGGTCCCTCCCGGCAGCACGAGCGGATGACGCCGCAGACCCGGCCCAAGCGTCGCAGCGGGCCGCAGACTCTCGCCCGCGGCGGCGCGCTGAACCTGGCCGGCGCAGTGGTGCAGCAGGGCGCGCTGTTCGCCGTCATGGCCCTGCTCGCGACCTCGCTCGGGGCCGCCGACGTCGGCCGCTACTCGCTGCTCTACGCCATGCTCTCGTTGCTGTCCCTGCTCGGTCTTGCCGGGTTCCGGGCCGGGCTCACCCGCTTCGTCGCCACCAGCCTCGCCGATGACGACCCCGCCCGGGTCCGCGGCACGGTGCGGCTCGGCATCGGGGTCACCGTCGGCGCCTCGCTGGTGCTCGCGGTCGGGCTAGCGCTCGCCGCACCGCAGGTCGCGGCGTTCTACCGTGACCCCGGACTCGAACCCGCGGTGTACATCGTGGCCGCTACCGTGCCGGCCACCACCCTGGCCGATGCCGCGTTGTCGGCCACCCAAGGCTGGCGCAGCCAGGTCGAGTACACCGTGATCGGACGGTTCGTCGACCCGCTCACCGTGCTCGGGCTGACCGGGCTGGTGGTGCTGCTGGGTCTCGGGCTCGAGTCTGCGCTCTGGGCACTCGCCGCCGGGGCCTGGCTGGGTGCGGTGCTGGCGTCAGTCGCGCTGGCTCGGCGGATGCGGCGGGTCCCCCCAGCCAAACCGGTCGTCGACGCCCGGGCGGTGTTCTCGTTCTCGCTGGTCAGCTGGGTGTCGGCGCTGGCCGCCACCGGGCTGATCTGGTCCGGCACACTGGTGCTCGGCCGGATGGCCGGCCCGGCCGAGGTCGGCGTGTTCACTGTCGCGGCGCGGCTGGTGTCGCTTGCGGTCTTCGTCATGCCGCCTATCACCAACGCGTTCACCCCGCACATGGCCCACCTCGCCCACACCGGGCAGCGGGACGCGGCGGCCCGCGCCTACGGTGACGCCACCCGGTGGATCGTGGCGGCCGCGCTACCGGCCTTCGTGGTACTCATCGCGTTCTCCGAACCGCTGCTTCGGCTGTTCGGGAAGGACTTCCGGTCCGGCGCGGCGGTCACCGTCATCCTCGCTCTGGGTCAGTTGGTCGCGGCGGCCGCGGGCCCCTGCGGCGTGGTGCTCAACATGTCAGGGCGGGTATGGATCTCGATGGTCGACAATGTCGGCGTCCTCATCCTCAACGTCGTGCTCACCGTGTTCCTCGTGCCGCGGTTCGGTATCACCGGAGGCGCAATGGCGTGGGCACTGTCGCTGGTCGTCGGCAACGTCACCAAGGTGCTCCAGGTCCGGTGGCTGCTCGGCATCGTCGCCGACGGCTCCGGGGTGCCGGCACTGGTGGTATCGGTGCTACCCGGGCTGGGCGCGGCGCTGCTCGTCCGTGCTGTCGCCGACGACCCGGTCACCTCGCTCGTCGTCGGCATTCCCGTCGTGGTCCTCATCACCGCCATCCTGCTCCTCCGGGTCGGTCTGCCGCCGGCCGACCGCGACACGGTCCGTCGACTGTTCATCCGCCTGGTCCGCTCCCGCCCAAGGTCCGGCACGACCGGTTGAGCAGCGTTGGTAATCGACTCGTCTGCGTCGTGACTCTCGGCGCGCGAGAAGACGCCAGGCGCGACGACCACGTCACCCACGAAGGTCAACTCACGGTTCGCCACACGCATCTCGTCCACGAGCCGGGTCGAGCCGCAGGTGCAAGACGATCTGAGTTGCCGGACATCACCCTGTTCGACGCCCAAGTCGGGGGTGCGCCCTGCCCACCAGTTCTTCCGCAGCACACGTCAGTCGTCGTCCGGATGACCGTCACGCTGCATCAGCTTCCGGCCCATACACGTCGATCGCGATGACGAGAGGGTGCGTGATGATGTCCCGACCGGCCATGAACCAAGCGCGGCGTTCGGCGGCGACGTGAGACAGCCGCCGACCTCAGGTAGCCATGTACCCAGCCCGACGTGGCGAACCTGACAAAGATGTAACCCCGGCGATGTGGCTGGGCCAGTGATCGTTCCGGGATCTTCGCTCCATACGGTAGCGCGCGTGCACGACCAGTCAAACAGACCGCTGGCCGGACCGAACGCGACTGACCGGGCCGAACGCGCACGTCTTCCCGAGTTGCTCTCCGCTGAACGCCTCTCCTCCTACGAGGCTGCCGTGGGCGGCGGCATCGACCACGCCATCGACCTCTACGAATGGAACCTGCGTGCGGCCGGCGCGGTCATGGTCACCACCGGCATGGTCGAGGTCGTCGTACGGAACTCGCTGGATCTGGCGCTGACCAGTTGGGCCGCCGCCGCTCGCCATCGTGGGCGCGACTGGCTCGATGTCGCACCGGTTGACCACGAAGGTCGTGCGGACATCACCAGAGCCCGCGAACGCGCCACGAGGCGAGGCCGCGACCCGGAAGTGCACGGCAAGGTGATCGCCGAGCTGAGCTTCGGGTTCTGGCGGTTCCTGGTCGCAAGCCGATATCTCACCACGCTGTGGATCCCGGCCCTGCACAACGCCTTTCCTCATGGCGACAGCGACAACCGCACCCGCCGAATCGAGGTCGAGAGACTGATGAGGGATCTGACGACAGTCCGCAACCGCGCCGCTCACCTCGGGCCGATCTACCGTCGAGACCTGCTACGCGATCTCTCGGCTGCGCTGCGCCTCACAGGTGGGGTCGACCCGGCCGCAGCGACCTGGGTGAGGGCGATGTCCGACCTTCCGGCACTGGCTGCGGTACGACCGAGACTCATCGAGCCCTCGAGCAGCGCCCGGCCCGACCGGACTCGGTAGGACGTCAGGGACCCTGGCCCGGCAAGGTCGGCCGAATGGTCAGTCGGGCATCAGACGTTCGGCCGATAGCGGCGGGTAGTCCGGGCACTCCGGAGGATCGGTCGCTACCGTCGCGGGAACCGCGGCCGATGCCCTGCCCCTGATGGCGCCATCCCTGTCGTGCGCCAGCCGGTCGCGGGGAAGGACACCCTCAATGCTCCCACTCTCCCGACCGTTCGCCGCCGCCTGCGTAGGCGTCGTCCTCGCCGCCTCCACTGCGACCACCGCCACGGCGACGAACATCACCCACACCACGTCATCCAGCAACCGCGAACAGGTTCAGGCGGTCCGCGCCAGCAGCATCCCCACCCCGACCCGCACAGTCATCCGCGGCAGCGCCCTCGTCCCCCCTGGCTCCATCGTGCGCACCGTCCGGGTGTCGACCCCTGCAGCGCTCACGGCAGCGATCGCGGACGCCCGCCCCGGCGACGCCATCCGCCTTGCCGCCGGCACCTACTCCGGCAGGATCACGATCACCCGCTCGGGCACGGCATCCGCGCCGATCTCGCTGGCGCCGGACGGCTCGGGCCCGGTCGTGCTCACCGCGGCGGTGTCACTGCCCGAATGCGACGCCACCGGGCCTGACCCCGACCGGACCGTGACTTTCACCAGAGGGGCCAGCCACTGGGCGATCGGCAACCTGGACATCCGTGGCGGCGTGCTGATTGCCTCACAGAACGCCGGGGCGGCGCAGGACTGGTTCGCTGCGCGCGTCGACAGCGAAGACTGGAAGGCGCGCCGGTCGGTGCCCGGCCGAGGCAGCCGCGACCCGGCAGCCGCCCGAGAGGCGATCGCGTACCTGTCCCGGCTGACCGGCCAGAGCATCGTGCCGAGCGACCACCTCGTGTTCATCGGCAACACTGTCACCGGCAAGGGGGTCATGGGCCGGGCCACCCGCTACGGCACCTTCGAAGACAACACCATCACCGACATCGCCTGCGGCACCGGGCCGGGGCTGTGGCTGTCCACGTTCAGCGACGGATGGACGATCGCCCGGAACACCGTCTCGCGAGTTGCCTCCTCCACCGCGAGCCACTACATGCAGGAGGGAATTCGGCTGGGGAACTCGTCGTCGTACAACCACATCATCGGGAACCTGGTAACCGACCTCCCCGGTAAGGGACGCGCCGTGACCACCGACCAGGACGCGTCCTGGAACCTCATCGAGCACAACACCGCGCGCAACGTCAACATCGGCTTCAACGACCAGATGTCCGGGTGGGGCAACACCTGGCAGTACAACAGCGTGCCGAGTTACCGCACGGCCGGGCTGAGCTTCCGCATCAAGGGCGGCACCGATCTGCCTGCGTATCACACCAGCACCCACCAGGCACTCGTCCGCTGCAACAGCGCCACCGGGCCGCGCGACCTGCAGGCCGGCTCGCTCATCGGTGTCCGCTTCGAGTCGAACATGGTCGACGACGTCCTGCTCGGGGACAGCCTGCGTAGCTACTTCGGCTCCCAGGGCAACACCTGGAACGGCAGCAGCGTCACGCCGTCACCCGTCGTCGCGCCCTCGTCGGCTGGGTGCTGATCGGAGCACCCAGCACGCCGCTGCGGCGAATGCCAGGAGATACCACAGGCTGACCACGTTGGACATCACGTTGGCAAAGCCGGCGCTCATGGTGAACACCACGGCGCACCCGAACGCCCCGGACGCCACGCCCCTCCCGATGCTGCCTCGGCTGGTGGACCGGACCGCGCGCCAACTGGTGCGGATGAGGACGACGACGAAAGCGAGGAAGGTGC
>JBOFJB010000388.1:0-2991 GCA_051650465.1 Dermatophilaceae bacterium
TCCGGCGACAATGGGCACGAACCCGACAAGGTTCACCAGCAGGTCGATGAGGAAGGCGGGCACCCGCTGGCCGAAGGTGGCGACCGGTCCGGCGGGGTGCGTTGGGCTGCCAGGTAGCCCAGGTCGCGGGTCGTAGGCCCAGGTGGGCGGCGGTGCCACGAGGTTCGGTGGTGGATTCGTCATGGATCAGCTCGTCATCGTTCGGTGGGTGGATACGGATGAAGGTGGCGCCGCGGGTCGGGTGGCGCGGCACGCGACGCTGCCCGGGCAGGAGCCGGCGGAGGGCACAGGGCTCACTGCGCCGCGGCGAGCTGACGGAGCGCAGCCAGACTGTGCGCCCGGCCGTCCGAACCTGGGACCACCGCGCCTGCGTCCGGTGGAGCCGGGTGGATGCCGAGTTGGGCCAGGGCGTGGCTCGGTGTCAGGCCCTGTGCCTTTGACTCTCGCAACTGTGCCGCCCAGGGGATGCCGGCGTTGTGGGCGAGGTCGCCGCGGGCCTGCCGGGCCTGGTATCCGGCGGCGTCATCGGCGTCTGCGGCCCACAGGTAGCCGAGGATGCCGTTGTCGTCGCCGACGGCGACATAGTCGACCGGTTGGCTGGTGAGGTAGGCGTAGTCGTCGGGGCCGGAGACGAGCCGGGGCTGGAAATCGTCGATACGGGGGTTGATGACGGGTTCGCTTGTGGTGCTGTCGTTCGTGCTCATGGCGTCTCCTCGCCGGTGCCGGTCGAGGCTCCGGCTGTGGGTTGCTCGTCGATCCGGCCGTAGATCTGCCATTGGCCGTTTTTCATCGCGACTCGGTCGATCCGGTAGGTGAGCCCTCGGCCGAGGAGGAGTTCGCGTTCGCCCGGGTCGGCCGCAACATTGGCCATCCATAGTGCCGGGGTGCCGGTCGGCACCACCAGGTGCAGGATCGCCTCGTGGTTCTGGAAGGCTTGGGCTGGCGGGCCGAGGGTGGTCGACAGGTAGGTCGGGTCACCGAAGGTCTTGCCGATCATCATCGGTGGCGGCATGTCGTCGGGCCCGAGTCGCATACCCCGGTTGACCCAGATGTACTCGCGGGCCGGGCGGCCTGCGAGCGCCGCGTCGAGCGCACCGATCTGCTTCAGCACGTCAGGCGTCGGAGGCATCGACCCCCGCAGCACGCCATTGACCTCTATATATGTCACGGTGCATCACCGGCCATCAGGGCACCCTTCTCTCGCTGTGTCGGTGGGCGACCGCTCCACGTCGGGCCGCCGTGCATCGGAATCGACCCAGGGCGGCTGGCGTCGTGGCACGCTCCCAGCCACCGCTCACCAGGCCCCGGCCGCGACGGAGTGTCCAGGCGGTTCATTCGCGCGGCCGCCGTTCGGGTCGCGGACCACGCCGGGTCGGGTCAACGCCTTCGTTGGCCATTGCGCGAAGCGCGGTCAGACTGTCGGCCCGGTTCCTCGACCCGGCAATCACCGTGCCACCGTCGGGCGAGCCTGGGTGAGCCTCCATCCGCGCCAACGCCTCCGTCGGCGTCAACCCCTCCGCCTTCGCTTCTCGCAACCTCAATACCCAGGGCATTCCTGCGTTCTCAGCGGTATCGTCGCCGGCCGGGCTTGCCTCATACCCCGCAGCGCCGTCTATATCGGCAGTCCATAGGTAGCCAAGCACCCCGTGCTCGTTGCCAACGGCGATGTACTCGACTGGCCCGTTGGTGACGTAAGCGTAGTCCTCTGGTCCAGAGATGACTTCAAACATCAGGTCTTCCGTTAGCCACGTCTTCTGTGGTCGATCCATCATCGTGATACGACTTCCGCTCGTCCGAGAACTTTCCCATAAATATGCCATTGGTCTTTTTCAAAAGCAACGCGGTCAACTCGGTAACTTAAGCCGCGCCCGAGCAGTAGCTCCCGCTCGGAATTCCCGAAGGCCGAGATTTTTTCCATCCACAATGCGGGCGTTCCTTTGGGGACTTGCAGATGCAGCACCGCATCCTCGGCGGCAAAAGCGTCTGCCGGGCCGCCCAGTGAGGTCGACATGTAGGCCTTTTCGTCCACGGTCTTCCCCGCCATGAAGCGAGGATGGGCTTCGTAGTGGCCAATCCCTGTGCCGCGGGTGACCATGATGTCCTCGGGGACTGGGTGGCCAGCGAGGGCTTGGTCGATGAGGTCGATGTGTCCTCGTAGTTCGGGCGTGGTGGGCCGCAGGCCACG
The DNA here is from genome assembly GCA_051650465.1 of Dermatophilaceae bacterium. Taxonomy (GTDB): domain Bacteria; phylum Actinomycetota; class Actinomycetes; order Actinomycetales; family Dermatophilaceae; genus JBOFLG01. The sequence goes on from JBOFJB010000388.1 coordinate 2,186, forward strand.
CAGGGCGCCGTTGATCTCCTTGTAGGTCAGCCCTTCGGCACCGGGCCCGAGTTCTTTGGTGTAGTCGTTCAGAGCGCGCTTTTGATCTTCCGGGAGTTGTTCGACGTATTCGTTCCACTCCGCGGAGCCGTACTTGATGGCGTCGGGGTCGTAGGGAAAGGTCCTTGGGTCGTCCGGGTCGCCGCTGCCTTCTCCGAAGAGATCTCGAGCTGAGGGGTCGGTCCCGTTGGATGAGTGAGAAGCACCGCCATCGACGTCATCGGAGGGTGCCTCGTCGCTGGAGGGTGCGTCGTCGGTAACTCCGTTCGGGTTTTCGGCGTCATCAGAATGCGGAGGAGTGTCCGGTGCCGGATCTGTGGTGTGGGTGCTCGGCGCGGCGTGCTCAGAGTCACTCTGCGTCGTGGGGGTGTGGTGATCAGGCGCGTCGGAGTTGTCGCTGGGTGGGCGGGAGTAGCCATCGCTGTCGGGCCGTGCACGGGCCTCTCCGGGATCGTGGCGCTGCACGCGGCCGTGCTGGTCGTGAGTCGGTGGCTGGCTGGTGCCAGGACTCGTGGGATTGACGTCGGGTGTGGTGTGGCCCGGGGCGCCGGGCCCGCGGCTGGTCAGGTCTGGCACCTCCCGACCACCGGGCCTTGAGGGCGTTGCAGTCTCAGGGGTGTTCGGGGCCCGCCGCATGAGGTGGTCGTTGGGTTGTGGTGGTCGCGGTGGCGCGTTGGTGGTGGCGGGGCGGAGGGTGTCGAGGCGGTCGCGGAGGGTGTCGCCGGTGGAGGCGAGCCCGTCGAGGCGGGTGGTGAGAGTGGTGTTCA
>JBOFJB010000389.1:0-16622 GCA_051650465.1 Dermatophilaceae bacterium
GGCCCGAGTTGATCGCCGAGCGGCTGCGCGAGATCCGGCAGGCGGGCGTCACGGTCGCCGGAGCGCTCAGCCCGCAGCGCACCCGACAGTTGTGGAAGACCGTCGTGGACGCCGGTGTCGACCTCTTCGTCATCCGGGGCACCACGGTGTCGGCCGAGCACGTGTCGGGCCGGGCCGAGCCGCTCAACCTCAAGCGCTTCATCTATGAGCTCGACGTGCCGGTCATCGTCGGGGGCGCGGCGTCGTACTCGGCGGCGCTGCACCTGATGCGCACCGGCGCCGCTGGGGTGCTCGTCGGGTTTGGCGGCGGGGCCGCGGGCACCACCCGGCGCGCGCTCGGCATCCACGCACCCACCGCCACCGCTATCGCCGATGTCGCGGCAGCCCGCCGGGACTACCTCGACGAGTCCGGCGGGCGGTATGTGCACGTCATCGCCGACGGTGGGGTCGGCACCAGCGGTGATGTCGTCAAGGCGGTCGCCTGCGGAGCCGACGCGGTGATGCTCGGGGCAGCGCTCGCCCGGGCCACCGATGCCCCCGGCCGCGGCCACCACTGGGGTCCCGAGGCGCACCACCCCGAGTTGCCGCGCGGCGAGCGGGTCGAGGTGGGTGCGGTGGCGCCGCTGCGCGAGGTGCTGTTCGGCCCGAGCCGGCTCGCCGACGGCACGACCAACCTCGTTGGGGCGCTTCGCCGGGCCATGGCGACCTCGGGCTACCTCGATCTCAAGGAGTTCCAGCGGGTCGATGTGGTGGTCGCCCCGTACCAGCGCAGCCTCTGACGCGAAACCGTCGCGCACGGAGGCCGGCGGTCTGCGCCACGTTCAGCAACGATGGTGCTGCTGAAGGTCGAGTGCAGCGCCGATGGCCACGGCACAGTCATCGAAGCGCTCGAGGTCCGGGCCTGCGAAGTTGAGGCGCAGGTAGGGGCCGGTCGGCTCAGCGGGGAACCACTCGTCGCCGGCCGCCACGATGACCCGCCGGCGCTCGCACTCGGCGAGGAGCTCGCCGCTCAGGCCGCTTTGACTCCCCGGGAGGACGAGGACGTCGCGCGCGGTCGGTTGGGGACGAACCTGCGGGGACCCACTGTGTGAGCTCGCCCGCGAACCACTCCCGCAGATCCCGGAGGCCGCCCAATGATGGCCGGCTGAGCGTCGAGGCCCCCGGGCCGCTCGGGCGCATGCCCCGGCGATGAGCCGTGTGGGGAGGAACTGACGATCGGGATTGCCCGCGTGCACGGTGGCGGCATAGGCAGGTACCGGTCGGAGCGCAGAGGGCGCCGGCACCACGACCGGAGGCATCTGGTGCATCGCCTTGTCCTGCCATCCATAGTCGGCTCGGGACGCAGGGACCTGAGGTGTGACGAAGGTTCCCACCCCTATGCGGGTCTCGATGAGCCCGGCCGCCGCCAGGGTGCGCAGCGCCTGCTGGACCGTGACCGGGCTTGCTGAGTAGCGAGAGACGATCTGCCGCGTCGTCGGAAGCTGTTCACCTGCTCTTGCTTTTGCGATGAGGCTGCGCTCCAGGTTACGGTCGTTCGTGTCGGAAAGTAATAGTGCTATTCGGGGTGGGCAGAAAGCGCTACTCATCCCTCCGTCAGGTCTCATCTGGGGGTTTATTGGCGTGGCTGCGTTCTCGTTCACAGTGCCGTTGACGCGCGTCGCCGTACAGGCGGGCATGAACGCCACGTTCGTGGGCGCCGCCCGGTCCGTGGTTGCGGGCCTCCTCGCTGCCGGCAGTCTCGTGCTGACGCGGCAGGCTGTTCCTCGTGCTGGCCAATGGGTACGCGTCGTCGTCGTCGCACTCGGTGTCGTCGTCGGCTTTCCCATGCTCACGTCGTTCGCCCTCGTGTCGACGCCGGCCAGCCATGGCGCCGTCGTGATCGCCACGCTGCCCGCCGCCACTGCCGTAGCCGTCGTGATGCGCACCAGCGAGCGGCCGTCGCGGAGCTTCTGGATCACGGCTGTCTTGGGGATGGTGGCCGCTGTCGTCTTCGCTGCCATCCAGGGCGGTGGACTCGGGGAGTTGCACGCCGCCGATGCCATGTTGTTCGGCGCCGTAGTAGCCGCCGCGATCGGCTATGCCGAAGGTGGTGTTCTCGCCAAGGAACTCGGCGCGTGGCAGACGGTCTCCTGGGCCCTGGTGGTCGCCTTGCCGATCATGCTCGTCCTCACGCTTGGCTCGGTAGCCCCGGGCGGTCCGGGTGGCACACCCGTCGCGTGGCTCGCCTTTGCCTACCTCAGCGTCGTGAGCATGTTCCTCGGGTACTTCGCCTGGTATCACGGCCTGGCGATCGGCCCGATGGCCAGAGTCAGCCAGATTCAGTTGACCCAACCGGTCATGAGCATCTCGTGGGCGGCTCTGCTCCTCGGTGAGGCCCTCACATGGCCGACGGTGTTGGGCGGTACCGTCGTCGTCCTCTTGGCGCTGTCTGCGGTTCGAGCTCGGGCAGTTGCTGCGCGGCCCACCCTCACCTCCGCCATCCACAGCACCGCCGCGCCGTGAAGGGCTTGCTGCCCCGCGAACTGCTCAACGCACCCGACGGCCTCGTCAGAACGTGGCGAGAGGAGGCCGTGGATGACGTCATCCACCGCCTCGTCGACAGCGGCTTTCCGTGCATCTTCGCCCGTAATGCTCAGAAGAAGCACCTTCTCCGGTTCGCGTTCGTTGACGGTGACGAGCCAAAGCACCTCGACCGGCTGACCGAGGATGTCCTCGCCTTCCTCGACGACTGCCGGGGCTGGGACGAGCATGTCGACTCGGCCCCGCCCCTCGTCGTCCTCTTCGCACCTCGGGTCACCGCAGGTGCCCGCACCGTTCGGGAGTACCACGACCGGGGGTGGTGGGTTCTCCGTGAGGTGCACCGTCGCGATCCTGCCCCGTGGCCCCCGTCAGTGCCGACCCGGCCGGACCACGCGGGCTGGTCGCTCTGCTTCGCAGGTGTCCCGATCTTCGTCAACATGAGTACCCCGGCACACAAGCACCGTCGATCCCGCAATCTCGGGCGGAACCTCGCGTTCGTCGTCAACCCGCGAGAGCGGTTCGACGTTCTCGCTGGTCCGACGCCGCGAGGTCACCGAGCCCGGGCGGTCATTCGCAAGCGGGTCGACGCTTACGACGACCTCCGCCACTCCGGAGACCTCGGGTTTTACGGCTCGGGGTCCCTCGAGTGGCACCAGTACGAGATCCAGGACACCGACCCGCCAACTCACCCCGCGCATTGCCCCTTTACCGACCGTCTGGCCTGACCTCACCCCGTCCCGAGGAGATCTGCATGTCCGCGCACGTCATCATCAACCGCGGTCGCGTCGGCGATCGTGCCCCATTCATGATTCGAGGCGCCGAACTCACTGGCGCGGCGCTTGCTTCGCGGCTCTCGGCGGGGACGACCAGTGTCGGCACTCCGTCGCCGGCACGGAACGACGAGTGGACTGAGAGCCTCCCCGCCGCCGCTGACACTCTCGACGGGCTCAGCCGCGCCCTCGACGCCACGCTGGGGCGCGGGGACCTCCCGTTCGTCCTGTCCAGTACGTGTTCTGCGAGCCTGGCGACCCTCCCAATCGTCCACCGTCACCACCCGAAGGTCACCGTCGTGTATGTCGACGGACACGCGGACTTCAACACCCCGAGTACCGGAACGGGATATCTCGGCGGAATGGTGCTGTCCGGCGCGTGCGGACTTTGGGACAGCGGCTACGGCGGCACCCTGCCCGTCGACCAAGCGGTCGTCGTCGGGTCGCGCGATATCGACCCTGGAGAGGCCGAGCTCATGGCCGAACACCGCTTGCGTCACCTCACTCCCGCGGCGGCCACGCCCGAGGCTCTCCTCGAACTGATCGGCGACCGCCCCGTGTGGGTCCACGTTGACTGGGACGTGCTCGAGCCAGGTTACGTTCCTGCGGATTACGTGGTACCTGACGGCATCGTGCCGGACCGGCTCCGGGATGTCTTCGCCGCCATCCCGGCCGACCAGCTCTGCGGGGTCGAGCTCGCCGAGTTCAACGCCCCTGAGGACCAGGCGGCGGCCGAGGCGGCCCTCGCTGTCCTCCTGGCCGTCGTCGAGCCGCTTGTGGCCTCAGCGGTGCGCTAGTCCTGACCCGCGTCCACCCGAGGAGATCGCATGGCCCTGTTCGAGAGCATCCTGGACACCATCGGCCACACGCCCATCGTGCGGCTTGGTCGGATCAGCCCGGCGCATGCCACGGTGTTCGCCAAAGTCGAGTCCTTCAACCCCGGCGGCTCGGTCAAGGACCGGCTGGCCCTTGGCGTCGTCCTTGACGCCGAGGCCCGCGGCGAGTTGACGCCGGGTGACACGATCGTCGAGTGCACGTCGGGCAACGTCGGCATCGCCTTCGCCATGGTCGCCGCGGCCCGCGGCTACCGATTCGTCGCTGTCATGGGCGACACGTACTCGGTCGAACGGCGCAAACTCATCCGTGCCTATGGCGGCCGGGTTCTCCTCTTCCCTGGCGAACTCGGAAGTAGTGGCGGCAACAGAATCGCCGATGACCTCGCCGCGGAGCATGGCTGGTTCCGTGCTCGACAATTCGACAACCCGGCCAACCCGGCCTTTCACCGCGAGACGACGGCCACGGAGATCCTCTCCGACTTCGCCGGTAAGCGCCTCGACTACTTCGTCACCGGCTTCGGAACCACTGGGACGTTGACCGGGGTTGGCCAGATGCTCAGGCGGGCCCGCCCCGACGTCAGGATCGTCGTCACCGAGCCCGACAACGCTGCCATCCTCCACGGTGAGCGCTGGCAGGTCCACAAGGTCCAGGGGTGGGCGCCGAACTTCATTCCCACCGTCCTCGACGACACGGTTATCGACGAGCTCGTCACGGTGAACGAAGTACAGGGGCGTGACATGTCCCTCCGTCTGGCCCGGGAGGAGGGCATCTTCGCCGGGATCTCCGCGGGGGCGACGCTCGCGTCCGCGGTCGCGGTGGCCGAGCGCGCCGACCCTGGCTCGGTCGTGCTCACGATGCTGCCCGACACGGGGGAGCGCTACCTGTCGACGTTCCTCATGGACGGGATCGACGACGAATCCGACGACGAGTGGCTCCGGTCGCTGACCCGGACCGGATGAGCACCGCTCCCACGGCCATCCACCAGACTCGACCCGTCGGCGACTTCGAATTCGTCCACCCGGCCACTCGATTCGTGGACCTGCCGTCGAAGCAGATCCTCGTGAGAGGTGACCGGCTTGAGCACGGCCGCATTGCCTACGAGAGTTATGGTGCTCCGAACCCCGAGCGGGACAACACAGTGCTCGTGCTTGCCGGGCTCTCAGCCGGCGCGCATATCGCCGCGCATCCCGACGATCTCTCGCCCGGATGGTGGGAGGGGATGGTGGGACCGGGATGCGCCGTCGACACCGACCGCTGGCACGTCGTCTGCGTCAACAGCCTCGGGAGTTGCTTCGGGTCCTCAGGTCCGGCGTCAGTGGACCCGGCGACGCATCAGCCGTACCGATTGACTTTTCCCGAGGTCTCGATCGAGGACATCGCAGACACGGCGGCCTACGTGGTGATGTCCCTCGGCGTACAGCGGCTCGCGGCGGTCATCGGCTGTTCGATGGGAGGAATGTCCGCGCTGGCCCTCGTCATCCGACACCCGCGCCTTGCCGCCGCGTATGTCGGCGTGTGCGCGGCGTCGGAAGCAACGGACTTCGCCATCGCCGTGCGCTCGATCCAGCGCGAGGCGATCCTTCAGGACCCGGCGTGGGCAGGTGGAAACTACAGCCGGGAGCACTTCCCCCGCCGCGGCATGATCACCGCACGCAAGCTCGGTTTGCTGAGTTACCGCGGCCCCCGCGAGTGGGAGGCCCGGTTCGGCCGCGGCGTCCTTGCCGCGTCGCCAACGCGCTTCAGTCCCGAGTTCACGGTCGAGGCATATCTCCAGCATCAGGCAGACCGCTTCGTTGAGTGGTTCGACCCCAACTGCTACCTCTACCTCAGCCGGGCCAGCGACCGATTCTCCGGAATGATCCCGCCAACGTCCGATGGCACACTGCGTCGGGCGTTGGTGCTCGGTGTCGCCACCGACCTGCTGAGCCCTCCCGATCAACAGGAGGCAATCGTCGCGCAGCTGCGGCGCGCGGGGGTCGAGACCGTCGGAGCCACCCTGGACTCGCCGCACGGCCACGACTCGTTCCTCGTCGACCTCGCCCGTTTCGGCGAGGCGATCGGTGGCTTCCTGTCCGCTCTCCCGGCCCACGATCTGGAGGACCCTCCATGACGCACCGCACCGCTCTCGTCACCGGCGCCAACAAGGGAATCGGCCTGGAGATCAGCCGCCAACTCGCACAGTCCGGAGTCCATGTGCTTCTCACCGGCCGCGACGAGGATCGGGTGCGAGCTGCCGTCGCGAGTCTGGCAGGGACCGAGATGTCGGTGACACCGCTCGTGCTGGACGTCACCGACGAGACCACCTTCGACAGCGCTCGTCGCTACCTCGACGAGCAGACCGAGGGGCGTCTGGACATCCTCGTGAACAACGCCGCGATCCGGGTCGAGCCCTACGGCCGGTCCCCGTCCGAACAGCCGTTGTCGGACTGGGCTGCGACCTTCGCGACCAATCTCTTCGGCGTGGTGCGGGTGACCCAGGAGTTTCTCCCGTACCTTCGTCGTGCTGCGGCGGGTCGGATCGTCAACGCGTCGAGCCTGCTCGCGTCGCTCACCCGGCACTGCGACCGGGAGTCCTACACCTACACCGACACGTTCAAGGCCCTGCCCGCATACAGCGCGTCGAAGACCGCCCTGAACTCGTGGACGGTCCACCTCGCGTACGAACTCCGTGACACGCCGATCAAGGTAAACGCGGCCCATCCGGGGTACACGCGCACCGACCTCAACGACGGTGCTGGCGACATCGAACCGGCCGAAGCCGCGACGACGGCCGTACGCCTCGCGCTACTCGATGCCGAGGGTCCCAGCGGCACCTTTGTCACGGGTGGGACGACGCTGCCGTGGTGACCGGACCGCGAAACCCGGTGGTCCTCGCGCTCGTCACCGATGCGGCAAGCACCGCGGACGACTACGACATGGCTCCTCTTGTCGAGGCCTGTGGAGCCGTGGACCTCGACGTCCGGATCGTCGAGTGGACCGACCCAACGATCAAGTGGGACCGCTACGACGCGGCCATCCTGCGCTCTCCGTGGTCCTACCCGACCCGGCTCTCGGACTTCGTGTCGTGGTGCGAACATGTCGCGAGCCGGACCGCGCTGTGGAACCCCATCGATGTCGTGCGATGGAACCTCGACAAGACCTACTTACGCGACCTCTCGAACCGCGGAGTTCCCGTTGTGCGGACCGAGTTCTCGCCGGCTGCGAGGGGTGCGGGTGGAATCCGTCGCAGCATCGACGCGGTTCGTGCGGACCATCCTGGGTGCGATCTCGTCGTCAAGCCCTCCGTGGGCGCCTACTCCCGCGGAGTCCGGCGCTTCGGAGTCGACGAGGACGCCAAGGCGGTCGCGCACGGGGTGGCCCTGCTCGCCGGCGACCAGGAGGCCATGGTGCAGCCCTACCTGGACAGCATCGAGGACCACGGCGAGGTCAACCTCGTGTTCTTCGGCGGCGAGCTGTCACATGCGATCACGAAGGCCCCACTACTCGTTCGCGCCGGACCGGCCAGCGAACCGACCCAGGACGTCCGAGCCGCGTATCACCCATCGGCAGAGGAGGTTTCGGTGGCCCGGGCGGCGCTCCGGGCAAGCCAGGAGCACACCGGGACCCGCGAGCCATTGCTGTATGCGCGGGCCGATCTGGTCGACGGCGCGGACGGTCGGCCGCGGGTCCACGAACTCGAACTCGTGGAGCCGTCATTGAGTTTGGTGTTCGCGCCGGGGAGCGCAAGCCGGTTTGCCGGCGTCATGAGGCGGTACCTGCAGGCGCCGTAGTGTCACGTGTGCACCGTGAGGGGCGAACTGGTCGAACGGCATCCTGAACACGAGGTTCGTGAGCCGCTGTGGTGCCTCCTGGTGCCGGGCCCGCACCCTAGTGCGGGAGCCGGGCCGCTGACTACCATCCGGTATGGCCGACGTCATCGCCGACGCGGAGACCGCCCCGAACGCCACCTGGGCGGTCGACCCAGCCCTGGCCCGCCGGCTCTCCGCGCGAGTCGTGGCGTCCGGCGAGGGTGGCCGGATGACGACCCACACGCCGATGACGGGCTCGCCGCTCGCGGTGCTGCCGGTGTCGAGCGCGGCCGACGTCACCACCGCGGTCGATCGGGCACGTGCGGCCCAGTCGCGGTGGGCGGCGCGGCCTGTGCACCAGCGGGCCGAGGTGTTGCTGCGGCTGCACGACCTCGTCCTGAGGCGCCGGTCCGAGTTGCTCGACCTGGTACAGCTCGAGGCCGGCAAAGCTCGCCGGCACGCGTTCGAAGAGGTGGCCGACTGCGCGCTCGTCGCACGTCACTACGGCCGGCGGGCCGCACGCTACCTGCGAGCGCAGCGTCATCCGGGGGTGTTCCCGGTACTCACCGAGACGGTCGAGCACCACCGGCCGCGCGGGGTGGTCGGAGTGGTGTCTCCGTGGAACTATCCGCTGAGCCTCGCCGTCACCGACGCCCTGCCCGCGCTCGTGGCGGGCAACGCGGTCGTCATCCGCCCGGACCCGCAGGGCTCGCTGACGGCGCTCGCGGGGGTCGAGTTGCTCGTCGAGGCCGGCGTCCCGACCGACCTCGTGCCGGTGGTGCTCGGGCCCGGCGAGCCCACCGGGCAGGCGGTCGTCGACCGCACCGACTACGTGTGCTTCACCGGGTCGACGGCCACCGGGCGCCGGGTCGCGGCCTCGGCGGGGCGGCGGCTGGTCGGGGCGAGCCTCGAGCTCGGCGGCAAGAACACCCTCTACGTCGCCGACGACGCCGACCTGCAGCGTGCGGTGCCCGGCGCGGTGCGGGCTTGCTTCGCGTCGGCCGGCCAGTTGTGTGTCAGCGCGGAGCGAGTGGCCGTGCACGCCGATATCTACGACGCGTTCGTGCCGCGCTTCGTCGCCGCCGTCCGGGACCTTCGCCTCGGCACCGGGCTGCACTGGAGCGCCGACGTCGGCAGCCTGGTCAGCGAGGCCCAGCGCGACCGCGCCCTCGAGCATGTGGCGGATGCCGTGGCCAAGGGCGCGCGGGTGCTCACCGGCGGCCGGGCCCGTCCCGAGGTCGGGCCGCTGGTCCTCGAGCCCACCGTGCTCGAAGGCGTTACCTCGGCGATGTCCTGCCGCGACGAGGAGACCTTCGGGCCGGTCGTGTCGCTGTACCGGGTGGCCGGCGACGACGACGCGGTGCGGTTGGCGAACGACACCGAGTACGGGCTCAACGCCTCGGTGTGGACGCGCGACATCCGCCGCGGCCGGGCGATCGCGGCACGGATCGCCGCCGGCACGGTCAACGTCAACGAGGGGTACGCGGCGGCCTGGGGGAGCGTGGCCGCGCCGATGGGTGGCATGAAGGCGTCCGGCATCGGCCGCCGGCACGGCCGCGAAGGCATCCTCAAGTACACCGAGAGCCAGAACGTCAGCGTGCAGCGGCTGGTCAACATCGGTGACCTTCCCGGGCTGCACGGTGAGCGCTACGCCCGAGCGCTCACCGCGTCGCTCCGGGCGATGAAGGTGCTGAGGCGCTCATGACCACCGAGGCGGATGACGCGGCGCGCCTCGGTGGCCGGGCCCGCGACACCCGGGGCGGTCCGGACATCGACGTTGACGTCGTCGTCATCGGGTCGGGGTTCGGCGGCTCGGTCGCCGCATTGCGGGCGGCCGAGAAGGGATACCGAGTGCTCGTGCTCGAGGCCGGCCGCCGCTTCGAGGACCACGACTTCGCGCGCACCTCGTGGGACGCGCGCCGCTATCTGTGGGCGCCGCGGCTGGGCTGTTACGGCGTGCAGCGCATCCACCGATTGCCCGGCGTCGTCATCCTCGCCGGCGCCGGGGTCGGCGGTGGCTCGCTCAACTACGCGAACACGCTTTACGTGCCACCGCGGCCGTTCTTCGAGGACCCGCAGTGGGCCGACATCACCGACTGGCACGCCGAACTCGCGCCGCACTACGACACCGCGAGCCGCATGCTCGGCGTGGTCACCAACCCGTGCGAGGGCGTGGTCGAGGACGCGATGCGGCGCACCGCGGACGACCTCGGGGTGGGACACACGTACCGGAAGACCCCGGTAGGGGTGTTCTTCGGGCCGCCGGGCAGAGTCGTCGACGATCCGTACTTCGGCGGGGCCGGGCCGCGCCGCACCGGCTGCACGTCGTGCGGCAACTGTATGGTCGGCTGCCGGGTGGGTGCGAAGAACACCCTGGTCAAGAACTACCTGGCGCTCGCCGAGGGGCTCGGGGCCGAGATCCGCCCGATGCGCACGGTGACCCGGCTCGGGGTGCTGCCCGGGTCCGGGGGCCCCGGTAGCCCGGGCGAGATGTACCGCGTGCTCCACGAGCGCACCGGGCCGGTGGGCGGGCGCGACCGGCAGGTGGTGCGGGCTCGGCAGGTGGTGGTGGCCGCAGGCACGTGGGGTACCCAGCAGTTGCTGCACGCGATGCGGGAGGAGGGCGAGCTGCCTCGACTGTCGGAGCGGCTTGGCCACCTGACCCGCACCAACTCCGAGGCGCTGCTCGGCGCGATAGGCGAGCGGGCCTCCGCGGGGGTCGACCTCACCCGCGGCGTGGCCGTCACCTCCTCGTTCCATCCCGACGCCGACACCCACGTCGAGAACTGCCGGTACGGCCCGGGGTCCAACGCGATGGGGCTGCTGGCGACGCTCGCGGTGCCCGGCGACACCGGCCGGCCGCGGTGGGTCGAGTTCCTCCGCACGGTCGCGCGCGACCCGGGTATCTTCATCCGGATGATGCCGACCGCCCGGCGGTGGAGCGAGCGGATGGTCGTCGGTCTGGTCATGCAGAGCCGCGACAACTCGCTGCGAGTGTCATTGCGGCACAAGATGTTTGGCCGGCGGGCACTCACCTCGGCGCAGGGCCACGGCGAGCCGAACCCCACCTACCTCCCGGCCGGGCACGAGGCGATGCGTGCGCTCGCCGCGCGGCTGGCCGAGGCCACCGGCGAGTACACCGTGGCCGGCGGAACCTGGTTCGAGGTGTTCGACGTGCCGATGACGGCGCACTTCCTCGGCGGTGCGGTCATCGCGTCGGCGCCGTCGCGCGGGGTGCTCGACCCCTATCAGCGGGTGTGGGGGCATCCGGGCATCTCGGTGCTCGACGGCGCTGCCGTCCCGGCCAACCTCGGGGTCAACCCGTCGCTGACCATCACCGCTCAGGCTGAGCGCGCGATGTCGTTCTGGCCGAACGTGGATGACGCCGACGCCCGCCCCGCGCAGGAGGCCGTGCTCGCGGATGGCTACCGGCGACTGGATGCCGCGCCGGCCGTGCGCCCGGCCGTGGCACGGTGGGGCGCCGCGGTCGCGACGCCCGGGCCGGCTCGAGCCGGGGTGGGTGGACGGCGAAATCCGGCCAGGTCGGTGTGAGTGGTGGGTGCGACCATGGTGGTGTGGGCGCGTCAGGGTCGGTGAACACGTCCGGGTCGTCCTGGTCGTTCGGGGCCGTGTTGTGGCGATGGAAGAAGGGGTCGTGGTTCTTCGTCACCGTGCCCGACGGCGTGAGCGACCAGGTCGACGAGACGGTCGGTGACGTCACGGGCGGCTTCGGATCGGTCCGGGTCGAGGTGACGGTGGGCGGGTCGGTGTGGCAGACGTCGCTGTTCCCGTCACGTGAGGCCGCCGCTTATGTTCTGCCGATGAAGAAGGCGGTGCGCACCGCCGAGGGGCTCGTCGATGGCGGGAAGGTAGCGGTCGCCATCCGGCTTCTGGACCGCTGAGGCCGAGACGGGTGGTCCGCACCCCGCCGGGTATCGCCTGCCGCCTGAGGCGGCGCTGCTCGCCGGGTGACGCTCCGACGGCCGGTATGTCGCGCACCACACGCTCGATACCGACCTGGGCGGTGGTCTGCACGGTGGTGTTCTTCCTGTTCTGTTTCCTCGGTTTGCTGTTTCTGCTCGTCAAGGAGGAACGCACCGAGGGGTGGGTGCAGGTGGTGGTCCATGGCGACGGGTTCCTGCACACCCTTCAAGCGCCGGTGGCGTCGGCAGCGCAGGTGGCCGACTACAACGCCAGGGTCAACCACGCCCGGTCGCTCTCAGCCGCTGCCTCGCGCTGAGCCAGCGTTGGGGCCGGGGTGTGCCGGCCGACACCCGGGCCACCTACCGTTGGTCGCATGCCGTCGTTCTCGTCATGGGTCACCGGTGTCATCGAGGCGATCGGCGAGTTCGGGGTCGGCGTGCTCATCGCCCTGGAGACCGTCCTGCCGCCCATCCCGTCCGAGGTGGTGCTGCCGTTCGCCGGGTTCGCGGCGGCGCGGGGGAGCGTGAACCCGTACCTCGCCTGGGCAGCCGCGACGACGGGCTCGCTGGTCGGCGCATGGTTCCTCTACTGGCTCGGCGACCGGTTCGGCTACGAGCGGCTGCACCGTCTCGCCGGGCGCACATGGTTCGTGTTCTTCGGGCAGCGCGACCTCGAGCGCGGCCACGCCTTCTTCGCGCGGCACGGCTCGGTCGTCGTGCTCCTCGGCAGGTTGGTGCCCGTCATCCGGTCGGTGGTGTCGGTCCCGGCCGGTCTCGAACGGATGCCGCTCGGCCGGTTCACGCTGCTCACCGCCGCGGGGAGCGGGGTGTGGAACGCGGTGTTCATCGCGCTCGGGTACCGGCTTGGCGACGACTATCGGGTCGTCGACCGTTGGGCCGCGCCGGTCAGTGCGGGTGTGCTCGTGGTGCTCGCCCTCGGGATGGTCTGGCTGGCGGTGCGCCGGCGCCGCGAACAGCGCCGGGCGACTCGGGACTCGTCGCGCCGCGAGCGCCAGGGCGCCGCGTAGGAACCGGGAGGTGTGTCAGCGCGGGCTGCGGGTCCGAGCCCAGAGTGTTGAGATCGGCATGATCCACAACCGTCCGCCAAGGTGACGGGGCTCAGGGGCGGTGCAGAGCACGATCCCGGCGGCCAGGTCGGCGCCCAGGCGACTCTCCAGCAGCCGCAGACCACGCAGATCCGCTGCCCGGACCGTGGCCCCTGACGTGACCTCGATCCCGACGACCCGACCGTCGCCTGACTCCAGCACGAGGTCGACCTCGACGCCGTCGCGGTCCCGGTAGTGGAAGAGATCGGGACGGGCCTGCGACCACTCCGCCTGTGCGCGTATCTCCCCCACGACGAACGTCTCGACGAGGCGACCCGCGAGCTCGGCGTCACTCCGGAGGCGACCGCCGAGCAACCGAGCAGCCAGCCCGGTGTCGGCGATCGTGAGTTTCGGCCGTCGGACGACTCTCGCGGTCAGGTTCGTGGACCACGCTGTCACGGTCTGGATGAGGAAGACGGCCTCCAGGTGGGCCAGGTAGCTGTCTGTAGTGGAACGCGAGAGCCCGAGATCGCGGGCCAGGTCGGTGATGTTGAGTTCGCCGGAGGTGCGAGCCGCGCAGATCCGCAGCAGCCTGGGGAGTTCACGCAGGTAGGTCGCATCGGTGAGGGCACGAACCTCCCGGTCGACGACTCCGGTGACGTAGCTGTCGAACCAGGCCGTGCGGCGCCGGTCCGTCCGGTCCAGGGCAGGCAGGAAGCCACCGGCTGCGGCTCGTTCCAGGACCTCCGCCCGGGACACGGCCGCGGGATGGAGGTCCGTCAGCGCCTCACCGAACGCGGAGTCGATCAGCGCCGGAACGCGCGCTTGGTCGTCGAGCTCGGCCTGGGTGAACGGCCACAGCGTCAGCGCTTCCATCCGACCGGCGAGAGAGTCCGCGAGCTTCGGCGCGCCCAGAAGGCGTGTCGATCCGGTGAGCAGGAATCGGCCAGGACGTCGGTCGGCATCCACCTCCGCCTTGATCGCGAGGAGCAGTTCGGGCACGCGCTGTGCCTCGTCGATCCCGACCAACCCGCGACGCCCGTGGACGAACCCGGTCGGATCGGCCCGCGCAGCATCGAGGACGGCAGCGTCGTCCAGGGTCAGCCAGGTGCCTTTCGCCTCTTCCACCACTCGGGCGGCGAGGGTGGTCTTCCCGGCCTGGCGCGGTCCAGCCACGACGACTACCGGGGTGTCGGCCAGTGCTTCGACCAACGGAGCCTTCAGCTGGCGAGGGCGGTACACAGGGGAACGGTACCTCCCAACTTGGTGATCCGCGAGTGGTAGCCCAGCGATTCGCGACGCCCAGCCCAGCGATTCGCGACGCTCAGCCCAGCGATTCGCGACGCCCAGCCCCGGACCGGACATTTGCTATAAGGCTGGCTAGTATTGGCCTGAATCGTGGCCTATCCTGACCGCATGAAGCACATCGCGTTGAGCGAGGCCAAGGACAAGCTGTCGGCACTGGTCGACGAGGCGGAGCGGACCCACGAGATCGTGCAGATCACCCGGCACGGTCGTCCGGCGGCGGTGCTGATGTCGGCGGACGACCTCGAGTCGTTGCACGAGACGCTGTTCTGGTTGCAGCAGCCCGGTGTCCGCGGTGACGTTGCTCACGGCGAGGACGAGTACGCCGCCGGAGACACCCTCGACGCCGGCGCACTGCGTGCCAGGCACGGCCTGACCGCCTCGTGACGTCCGGTGGGGCCGGCGGCAGCAGCGGCGCCGACGCCACGTGGGAGGTCACCGCGACCAGTCGGTTCGAGCGCGACCTCGCCCGACTCCCGCCGCGCATTGCCACGGCCGTCGTCGAGTTCGTGACGATCGTGCTCCCGACCAACCCGGCGCGGATGAGCAAGCCGCTCGGTGGCGACCTCGATGGCCTTCGCTCAGCCCGCCGGGGTGACTACCGCGTTCTACTGCGCCTGGACGATGCCCGTCGTGTCGTCATCCTCCATCGCGTGGCCCACCGAGCCCAGGTCTACCGTCCCGGGTGACGCGCGTAGCCTCGAACGCGTGCTGCGGACCGCGCTGACCCCGAGGTTCCTCGGGCCGTTCGCGCTGCTCGTGGCGGTACTGGCCGCGTTCGGCTGGCTCGGGGTGTGGCAGTTCGACCGGGCCCGGGGCGACGCCCGCGTCGAGGTCGTCGAGCGGGCGCGCGCGCAGCAGCCGGTCGACCTCACCGAGGCCGTCGAGCCGCACGCACCGTTCCGGGCGGACCTCTCCGCCCGCCCGGTCACCGCCGTCGGCACCTATGCGGCCGACGGCCAGGTGCTCGTGCCTGGCCGGCTCCTCGAGGGTCGCGGCGGCTCCTGGGTGATCACGCCGTTCGTCGTCGATGCCACCGGTGCCACGCTGCCGGTGCTGCGCGGCTTCGTCACCGACCCGGCGGATGCCGGACCGCCCCCGCGTGGTCGGCTCACCGTCGCGGGCGGGCTCGCTCCCGGCGAGTCGCCCTCGTCCGCAACCGTTCCCGACGGCCAGATCGGGTCGGTCGACCTGTCGCTGCTGGTCAATACCTGGCCTGGCGACCTCTACAACACGTTTCTTTTCCTCGAGTCCGAGACGCCGGATGACGGGCCGCAACTCACCAGAGTGCCGACCCCGCTCCCCCCGGCGGAGGTCGACTGGCGCAACGCCGGCTACGCCCTGCAGTGGTGGGTGTTCGCCGGGTTCGCCGTCTGGGTCTACTTGCGGATGCTGCGCGACGAGTCGGTGCGGGGCGCGCGGAGCGGGCGGGCGTCATCCGATGACCGGTCGGCATCCGATGAGCGGTCGGCATCCGTACCCGTCGCGGCCTCGCCGCTCGGTGCGAGAGAGGATGGTGCGCGTGAGCACTCCTGAGCGCAGCGGGCCCACTACTGCCGTCGACCGCGACGCCGCCGCTGCGGTGCGTACCCGGCTGCGGTTCTTCGAGGTCATGTCGTTCGTCGTCGGGGTCGGGCTGCTCGTGCTGGTCGTCGAGATCGTGCTCTCTTACGGGGTCGGCCTCAAAGGCCAGGACAACCCGCTGTGGTGGTGGCCGCAGCCGCACGGGTTCATCTACATGGTGTATCTCGTCGCGGTCGCGCTGCTCGGGTTCAACGTCGGGTGGTCACTGACGAAGATGGTGCTGGTCATGCTCGCCGGCTGCGTGCCGTTCCTGTCGTTCTGGGTCGAGCGCCGGATGGTGCGCGAGGTGGGCGCGGGGCTCCCGGCCGCGCGCCAGTAGCCTGGGCCGCGTGAGCGACACGCCCCCCGAGCACCTACAGCACGCCGTCGTCGAGGGCGGTGAACCAGTCCGCCTCGCCGACCGCCCAGTGCTCGTCGTCGATTTCGGCGCCCAGTACGCCCAGTTGATCGCCCGCCGGGTGCGCGAAGCGCGCTGCTTCAGCGAGGTCGTACCGCACACGATGCCGGTCGCCGAGATCCTCGCGAAGAACCCCGCGGCCGTCATCCTCTCGGGTGGGCCGTCGTCGGTGTACGAGCAGGGTGCGCCGTCGCTCGACCCGGCGCTGGTCGAGGCCGGGGTGCCCGTGTTCGGTATGTGCTACGGCTTCCAGGCGATGGCCCAGGCCCTCGGCGGTACGGTCGAGAAGACGGGCCTGTCCGAGTTCGGTGCTACCCCCGCCCGAGTGCTCGACACGTCCTCGACCCTGTTCAACGGCCAACCGACGGACCAGTCGGTGTGGATGAGCCACGGCGATTCGGTCGCCGAGGCGCCACCCGGGATGACGGTCACCGCCACGACCGCCGGGTCGC
>JBOFJB010000390.1:0-22618 GCA_051650465.1 Dermatophilaceae bacterium
TGAGCCTCAAGCAGGCCAACGAGGACGGCGCGAACCAGGCCGAGTTCGACCCGACGCTCTACGGCATGGCGGCCGAGTACGACGACGCCGGGAACTACAAGTACCCCGAGGGCTTCGACCCCGAGACCAACGAGTGGCTCGACGGGTACGAGTCGCAGCGTGAGGTCTGGGAGAAGCAGTACGCCGACGCGCACGCCCGCTGGGAGGCCCACCGGGCCCAGGTGGAGGCGGCGAGCAAGGCCGACGCGGAGGCTGCTGGTGAGGAGCAGCAGTCCTCGTACTCCTCCGAGTCCGGCGAGGCAGAAGAGTCCGTCGTCCGCCCCGCGGCACCCTCCTCCTCGGAGGGCACGCTGGCGTCGGACGAAGCACTCGCGGCACTTCGCGAGAAGCTCACCGGCAACTGAGGCGACGTCTCGTCGTCCGGCTCGGATGATGACCGCCCGCGGCGCGAAGCCCGGCCACCGATCGGGGTGGCCGGGCTTCGCTGTGTGGGTGCCCGATCGACGTCCGGGCGCCGACCCGGGCTGGCTTGTCGGGGACACGGTCCGGTTCGCCGCCGTAACTGAGCGCACCTGCGCCTCCCGCCGGTCGATCACGTCTCGGTCATGCTGCGGGTAGGTCTGACCGGGGGGATCGGCTCGGGCAAGTCCACTGCGGCTGCCGTCTTCGCCGCACTCGGGGCTGTCGTGATCGACGCCGACGCGATCGCGCGGGAGATGGTGCGGCCTGGAACACCGGCGCTCGCCGCCATCGCCGAGCGATTCGGCGCCGGTGTGGTCGGCAGCGACGGCGCGCTCGACCGACCGGCGCTGGGCCGTATCGTTTTCGGGCGCCCGGACGCACTGCGTGACCTCGAGGCGATCACCCACCCGGCTATCCGGCGGCGGACGGCCGAGCTGATGGCGGGTGCTCCATCCGGCGCCGTGGTCGTGCACGACATGCCACTGATCGTGGAGCAGCGGATGACGGGGGAGTACCACGTCGTCGTCGTCATCGGCGCCGCCGAGGAGGTTCGGGTCGGGCGGCTCGTCGAGCACCGCGGGATGACCTTGGCTGATGCCCGAGCTCGCATCGCATCCCAGGCGGATGACGACGCCCGGCGTGCCGCAGCCGACGTGTGGCTCGGCAACGAGGGCACGACCGAGGCCCTCGAGGCGTCGGTACGCCGGCTCTGGCACCAACGGATCGTGCCGTTCGAAGCGAACCTGCGCGGCGGCATCCGGTCTCGTCTGCTCACGCCGGCGCTCAGCCCGCCCGACCTGACCTGGCCGGCGCAGGCGGCCCGGCTCCTCGCGCGGGTACGGCACGCGGTCGGCGACTCCGCGGTGAGCCTCGACCACATCGGGTCGACCGCCGTGCAGGGGCTGCTTGCGAAGGACGTCGTCGACCTCCAGATCGGGGTCCGCCTGCTCGCGGATGCCGACCGGCCGGCCTTCGTCTCGGCGATGGCGGCGATCGGCTTCCCCCGACCAGCGGGGGAGTGGGCCGACCGGGGCAAGGACGGCACCTCGTGGCCGAAGCGATTCCACGGCTCGACCGACCCCGGCCGGGTAGCCCATCTGCACGTGCGCGAGGTCGGCTCGCCGGGCTGGACGTGGGCTTTGCAGTTCCGCGACTGGCTGTGCGACGACGCTACGGAGCGCGGCGCCTACGCGTCGATGAAGACCGACCTCGCCGGCCGGACGACGACGAGCGACGACTACGCCGAGGCGAAGGAACCGTGGTTCGACCAGGCGTGGGAGCGTAGCCGCCGCTGGGCTCGGCGCACGGGATGGGCCGCGCCGACGGTGTGACCGGTGCAGTCTTGCCGGGTCGCGCCCCGTGCGTGCGACGGGTCAGGTCGCGCGCATCACTCCGTAGGGCGCGACGGTCCATCCGGGAAAGACGGCGCGAACCTGCCCGGCGGACAGGCCCAGACGGCGCATCACGATCTCGCCGAGAAAGTTGCGGTAGTCGTTGGCCCCGGCGAGGTCGCCGTGGTCGAGGGCCTCCGGTGCCAGACCCGGCCAGCGGCCGTGCACCCCGCCGGCGACGCCGCCACCGAGAACGAGGCCGAGGCCACCGTGACCGTGGTCGGTGCCGGCGTTGGCATTCTGCGAGACGCGGCGCCCGAACTCGCTCATCAACACCACCGTCGTGGATTCCGCATGCGCGCCGAGCTCGTCGAAGAACTTCCGGAGGCCGGCGGCGAGCGCGCCGAGCGAGGTGCGCATGTCGCCGGCGTCAACCGTGCCTAGCCCGGTGTGCATATCCCAGCCCCCGAGGTCAACGGTGGCGACCCGCAGCCCGACCCCGGCACGGATCAGGGTCGACAGCGTCGCGAGATGCGCACCGAAGTTGCCAGTGCCGTAGCCGCGAGTGTCCGGCTCGGCCTCGGTGCCGGCCAGGCTGAGCGCAGTCGTCGACGCGTCGAGCGCGAGCCGGGTCTGCCGGCTCAACGAGTGGTCGAGCCCGGTGTAGAGCGCGCCGAGTGCGGCGCGGGTTCGGTCCTTGATGCTGTCGTCGACGCTGATGTCGTAGTGCTTCAGCCGGGACACGGTGAGCGGGTTGCTCGGCCCGAGCATCGAGCGTGGGGTCGCGTGGCCAGCGCCGACACCGCGCCACGTCGTGCCGGGACCGCTCTGTTCGAGGACCCGGTCGAGCCAGCCGGTCTGCGACGGCGACCCGGACGCCCCGCCACGTTCGAGGCAGTCCTGCGCCTGGAAGTGGCTCCGCGACAGGTCGGGTGTGGCGATCGCCGGCACTGCGGCGACCTTGCCGGCGTTGACCATCGGCCGCAGCGGCGCGAGCGCCGGGTGCAGCCCGAAGCCGCCGGTCCAGGGAATGAGCGCCCCGGTGGGGATGCCGATTCCCCCACCGGTGGTCGGCCGCTGCTGGTCGAGATGGCGGGTGTCGACGCCACTGGCCGGCACCAGGACGGACAGCCCGTCGAGACCGCCACGGAGGAACACCACCACCAGGGTTCCGGTGCCGGTGGCGGCAAACGACGTACGGGTGGTCACGTGCTGGTCGGCGAGCGCGGCGACGCCGACACCGAGCCCACCCGCGAGCAGCCGCCTCCGGGTGAAGCCGTGCGACCACGAGTCACGCCGAGCCGCCTCGGCGTCTTGGACGGCGTCGCCGACCGCGCGGAGTGCGGCATCCTCCGGTGTGGGCCCGAGCCTGCGCCAGTCGGGGCAGTCCGGGTGCTGGAGGGTGGTGTTCATCGCGTCATCCTTCGCCAGGGTCATCGGAGCTGATGGTGGGGGCCGTCGAGCATGAGTGCCGCCACCTCGGGGGCGATCCACACGTCGTTGGTGGGTTTCGTCATCCAGGCCGGCACGATGGTCGTTGCCGTGGCCTGCAGGAAGGTCAGGATTGCCTGCTTGCGCGGGCCGTCGAGGGCCCGGCCGAGAACCCGATGGCTGATGACGTCGACCCAGAGTCCGTAGGTCATCCCAGGTGCCGGGCGCAGTTCACGGCGAAGCAACTCCGGCGGCCGCATGTTGTCGCCCCAGCTGTGTGCCAGGCCGCGGTGGGTGTTCCACCGCCGAACCATCGTCGCGGCTGACTGCCAGGCGGCCCCGACGTCGGGGTATCCGTCCGGCGGTGTCCAGGCGAGCGGGGCGTGGCCGACGCCGCGAAGGTTCCAGTACAGGCCTTCGATCGCGGCGCGGACATCGCCGTTGACCCGGACGTCGACCGCACGTCCGGCGCCGACGGCGTCCTCGAGCGGCCGGCGGGTCTTGGCCTGCGGTGCGGACCAGAACTCGGTGCTGAAGAACAGTGCGCGCAGCATGGGAAGGATGGCGGTGCCCGAGCGCAGGTACGTCTCGGCGAGGCGGTCGACGAGACTCGCCGGCGGGGCGTCGGAGACGAACCGCACGGCCAGTTTGCGAGCCACCGTCTGTGCGGTCTGCGGATGCCGCGCCAGGTACCGGAGGTAGTCGTCGCCGGCATCGATCCCACCGGCCCCGGTGGCGTTGGCGTGCTCGAACCCCAGCACCTTGACCGGTCCGGTCCAGTGCCGGTTCGCGTCATAGCGGAACGCCCCAGTCTCCCAGACGAATCGACGCCCGGTGAGGAGGTAAGCGCTGTTGCGGACGTCGGCCTCGGTGTAGCCGGACAGCACACCGACCGTGTGTAGTTCGAGCAGCTCGCGCCCGAGGTTTTCGTTGACGTTCGTCTTCGTCGACTCGTCGTTGTTGAGGTACCGGAGCATGGCCGGATGCCGCATCGAGGCAAGGAGCATGTCCTCGAACCGTCCGAAAGCGTGCGCGCGGATGACCGTCCGGAGATAGTCGGGTCCGCAGTCCCACACGTTGTCCGACGGCACCGTCACGTGGAGCAGGTTCGCGAAGACGTCGACGACCACCTCGTAGAGCTGCCGGGAACTGTGTAGTTGCAGGCCGAGCGTCATCTGGCCGGTCTCGACGGCGGCGTCCCAGCTGAACTCCGGGACCGAGGACCGCACATCGGCGATCGTCTTCCCCGCGAGCGGAAAGGCTGCCCGGATCTTGTCTCCTTCAGGGTCCGGGAGGGCTGTTGGCGCCAGTTGCCGGGCGAGCCATCCGTCGAGCCCGAGCGTGCGCACCGCGGCACGGTCCGATGGCCGCGCACCGAAGGTCGTGCGAGCGAGCAGATGCTCGTCGGCGACCGGGGTGTTCCGCAGGCCCTGGGCGACCAGTTCTGGTGCCATGATCCCGGCCGGTACGGCGAGCCGCGCCGTACGGATCGACCGCGCTGCCAGGGCAACGCTCGACCTCGGCGCCCCGGTGCGACCACGGCCGGGGTCGGAGGCGGCGCGGTAACTGCTGTCGCGGTCGGCAGCGGGGTGCGCTGCTGCCGGTTTCTGGGCGGCTGGTCTGGATGACGGTCGGCTCGGTGCTGCCTCCGGGGTGGGGTGCGGGGCAGACGGCGTGGATGCCGACGACGGGCGAGTGGAGGCCGTGGGCGAGGGACGGGTGGAGGCCGTCGGTGCCGGGCGAGTGGCGGCCGCCGTACGTCGCCCTCCGACACGGCGGATCCTGGTGGGTTCGCTGCGCTGCGCTTCCGCTCGCGCGGCGGCCGGCGCGGACCGGCCGTCGGCGTTCGGTGCGAGCCGTGCCGCGACAGTCGCGGCGCCGAGCGGGCCGGCCGGTGTCGGTGCCGGCCACAGCAGCCCCGCGGCCGCCGTCGCGATGCCGAAGGTCGAGGCGCTGACCAGTGCGCGACGCTCCGCGATGCTGGTTTTTGGCTGAACCGGGCGGTCGTCTCCGGCGACGGACAGCGGCAGGTCGTCATCCGCGATTTCGGTCGTGAGGGCGTTCGTTGGCAGGGTGGTGCGCTGGTCGGCACGGGGGGGCATCGAGTCATCCTTCGTCTCCGGGAGCGGACGCCGAGAAGGACGGCTACCGCGTACCGGACGCCTGACAGGTCGGCGTCTGTTTTTTTGAAGGTAGTGGCTCGCGTCTCACCCGATGTGAGATTTGACAAGGGTTAGACGTTCGGTTGAACCTGCAGGTCAGGCGTTCGTCCAGCCGGTCAGTGGCCTGCCGACATCACAGGGAGAGGGACGAGAGTTCTGGCTGCACCGGCCCCCACAGGGAGGGCCCGGACCGACCTGCCCCACACCAACGCAACGACCGAGTACCTGCTCCGGGAGGAGACAGGCACTCGGCCGCGATGCTGCTGGTGAACGTCGGTTCAGCGCATGGTCCCCATCGGTTTCACCGCGAAGTCCGGGAACACGGGTGCTACCTGTCCCGCGCTGAGTCCGAGCCGCTTCATGGCCACTTCGCCGAGGAAACTGCGGTAGTCATTGGTGCCGGGAACGTCGCCCTGGTCGCGGACATCAGGAGCAAGGCCGACCCACTTGCCGTGCACGCCGCCGTTGACGCCACCGCCGAGGGCGAACGCGACACCGCCGTGACCATGATCGGAACCGGAACTGTTGTTTTGCTCGATCCGGCGGCCGAACTCGCTCATCAGGATCACCGTGGTGCTGTCTGCCTTGTCACCGAGGTCGGCGAAGAACGCGGCCAGACCGGAGGCCAGATCGCCGAGCGACTTCTGCATGTCGCCGGCGTCGATGGTGCCGAGTCCGGTGTGCATGTCCCAACCGCCCAGGTCGACGGTCGCGACCCGAACCCCGACGCCTGACTTGATCAGCGTCGACAACGTGGCCATGTCCGTACCGAAGCCGCCGTTGTCGAAGCCGCGTTCCTCAGGGCCCTTCTCCCCTTTGGTGAGATCCAACGCTCGTGCGGAGGCGTCCAGCGCGAGTTTGGTCTGTAGCGCGAATGGGTGGTCGATGCCGGTGTACAGCGCAGCCAAAGCAGTTCGAGTCTGGTCCTTCAGCTCGTCGTTGCCACCCTTGATGTCGAGGTCGCCGAGGTTCGACACCACGAGCGAGTTGCTCGGACCGACGAGGGACCGGGGCATCGAGTTGGTGACGCCGAGGCCGCGCCAGGTGGTGCCGGGCCCACTGGCCTCGAGCAGCCGGTCGAGCCACCCGGTCTGGGAGGACGATCCGACGGAGCCACCCCGTTCCAAACAGTCCTGTGCCTGGAAGTGGCTGCGAGACAGGTCTGGTGTGGCGATAGCGGGAACCGCGGCCATCCGGTTGAGCGTCAACCTGTCCACCAGAGGCTTCAACGAGGGGTGCAGACCCCATCCGTCCTTCCATGGGATCAGGGCTCGCTGAGGAATACCGATACCTGGCCGCGCCGTGCCGAGATCTCTGTCGTTACCGGGGACCAGGACGGAGAGACCATCCATCCCGCCACGGAGGAAGACCACCACGAGGCTGCCGTTGGTCTCGGCGGCGTAGGACACGCGTGTGGTGACATGTTGCTGGCCCAGCGCAGCCACGCCGACGCCGAGCCCACCAGCGAGTAGCCGCCGCCGGGTGAAGCCCTTCGTCCAGGACTCCTTCCGGCTCTCCTCGGCGTGGACGACCGAGCCGGCCATGGCACGGATGGCGGAATCGCTTGCGGTGGGGCCCATGCGGCGCCAGTCGGGGCAGTCAGGGTGCTGGAAGAGGTTAGCGTCCATGATGTCTGGGGTCCTTGGTCTGGTCACCGGAGTTGGTGGTGCGGGCCGTCGAGCATGAGTGCGGCGATCTGTGGTGCATACCAAGCCTTGTTGTCGCCCTTCGCGGTGGTCATCCACCCGGGGACGAGATCGGTGGCCTTGGCATCGACTGAGCCGAGCACCGCCTCCTTGCGGGCTGGGTCGAGCGCCCGCCCGAGCACGCGGTGGCTGATCATGTCGAGCCAGATGCTGTAGGTCGTGCCCTCGGCGGGCCGCAACTCGATGATCATCTGTTCGGCGGATTTCACCCCATCGATGAAGCCGCCGGTGATCGCCCGATGCATGTTCCAGCGCTGAATCATCCCGTACGCCGACTGCCATGCGCCGATGACATCGGGGTAGCCGTTGGGCGGTATCCAGGCAAGCGGTGCATGCCCCAGGCCCTGGAGCCTCCAATAGAGGTGCTCGACACCCTTGCGAAGGTTGCGGTCCACGGCGATGTCGGCCGCGCGGGCCGTGCCGACCACGTCCTCGAGTGGACGACGTGTCTTCGCCTGTGGAGCGGTCCAGAACTCGGTGCTCATGAACAGTGTGCGGAGCACGGGCAGGATGGCGGTCTCGTTGTCGAGGTATGTCTTCGCGAGCCGGTCGACCAGACTGGCCGGCGGGTTGTCCGAGACGAACCGGGTGGCGACCTTGCGAGCGATGGTCTGCGCCGTTGCTTCGTGGCGGGCGAGGTACCTGAGGTACCGATCGCCCATCTCGAGGCCGTTTCCGGTGTTCGGGTCACTGAAGCCGAGCACCTTGACCGGGCCCCCGTCCCAATGCGCATCGGCTGAGTAGATGAACTTGCCGGTGTCCGAATCGTCGAGGCGTCCAGTGAGGATGTAGGCACTGTTGCGGACGTCGGCCTCGGTGTAGCCGGAAAGCACACCGACGGTGTGCAACTCGAGCAATTCACGGCCCAGGTTCTCGTTGACGCTGTCCTTGGTCGACAAATCATTGTCGAGGTACTGGAGCATCGCCGGGTGCCGCATCGCGGCAAGCAACATGTCTTCGAAGGTTCCGAAGGCGTGTTTGCGGATGACGTTCTTCTGGTAGTCGGGCGCGTTATCCCAGACGTCCTCGGACGGAGTAGTCACATGCAACTGGTTAGCGAAGATATCGACGACGACTTCGTACAACTGTCGGCTGCTATAGATCTGCATGCCGAGCGTCATCTGTGCCGTCTCGATCGCCGCGTCCGGGCGCTCACCGTCGAGCGAGCGGCGCACGCTGGGGATGTCCTTGTCGGCCAACGGGTAAGCGCGTCGTACTGCCTCGCCACCCGGGTCGGCGAGCGTGGTCGGGTCGAGTTGCTGGGTGAGCCATGCGTCGATGCCGAGTTTGGCGATAGACGCCCGGTCGGCGGGACGTGCCCCGAACGTTGCGCGGCCGAGAAGGTGCTCATGGTCGGCCCGGGTGTTGGTCATGCCGCGCGAAACCAACTCCGACGCCATCACACCGGCTGGGGCGACGACGGCTGCCGGGTCGAATGACTGAGCCGCCACGCTGGCGCGAGTAAGAACCTTCCCGGTCGGCTCGGTGCTGCTGCTCGCCTCCGGGTTGCCGGCCACCTCACCACCGCTGCGTGGTTCGGTGCTGGCGCCCGCCTCCGAACCACCACCTGCCTCGCTGCCGGGCGCTCCGCCGCCACCGGTCGGGGCCCGCTTGCTCGCCGCGGTGTAACTGCTGTCGCGATCGGCGGCGGGTTTGCCCGCTGCCGGCTGGTTGGCGATCGCGCGGGATGGCTTCTTCGCTGCGGGAGTAGTGGGGGTGGTGGGCGCTGGGCCCTCCGGGACCGTGGCAGCGAACGCTTTGTCGGTGCTGCCCGAACCACCGGTGGAAAGCCAGCCAGCGCCGGAGCCTGAGGAGCGCTCCGGAAGAAGAGCGGCACTCAACGCGGCGGCCGCGCCGAAGGTCGTCGCACCGATGAGGGCACGGCGCTGTGTAGGAGACCCCTTAGCAGGAGTGGTGCGGCGGCGGGCGGCGCGCGATGGTGGGGTGTCGACTTCGACGTCGGGCTGCGTGAGCACCTCATCGTCGGCAGCAGGCATGGATGCGGCTCCATTCAGTCATGGGCAGCCTGGGCTCACCAGGAGTTGCCAGATCGCGGACGCGGATCAATGGGGAGAGGTGGGAGCGGAAGAGGGGGCGTCCGACTGGATATTGACCCTAGCGCTTCCTTGCCGGAGCGCTAGACCCACACCGGGCCTATTTCGTCGGGTTATCCCAGTCGTGGTGCTAGCACGAATAACGCACTGGGCGAAGGCACTACCGATGGCCCAGCCGACCTCAGACCCGGACTGCCGAAGTCTCGCTGACGGTGCCCTGGTCGCGCCTCCCTGGTGAATCGGTCCGGCCGCTCGTCCGACCGACAACTCCGGCGCAGGTGTCGGTACCGCGACCTACTGTTAGGTGATGCGACCGACGAGCGAGCTGCAACGCCGAGTGGCGCCGATCACCGTGGTGTCCGAGTTCGAGCCAGCCGGTGACCAGCCTCGCGCGATCGCCGAGTTGGCACGGCGGGTCGAGGCCGGTGAGCGCGACGTCGTGTTGCTCGGCGCGACCGGTACGGGCAAGTCGGCCACGACGGCGTGGCTCACCGAGCAGGTGCAGCGGCCCACGCTGGTCATGGCGCCGAACAAGACCTTGGCTGCTCAACTCGCGAACGAGTTCCGCGAGTTACTTCCGCACAACGCGGTCGAGTACTTCGTCAGCTACTACGACTACTACCAACCCGAGGCATACGTCCCACAGACCGACACCTACATCGAGAAGGACTCCTCGATCAATGACGAGGTCGAGCGGCTCCGGCACTCGGCGACGAGTTCTCTGTTGACCCGACGCGATGTTGTCGTGGTGGCTTCGGTCTCCTGCATCTACGGCCTGGGTACCCCGCAGGAGTACGTCGACCGGATGGTGCCGCTCCGGGTCGGCGACGAAGTCTCCCGTGACGATCTGCTCCGCCGCTTCGTCCAGATGCAGTACACCCGGAACGACCTTGCGTTCACCCGCGGCACGTTCCGCGTTCGCGGCGACACCGTCGAGATCATCCCGGTGTACGAGGAACTCGCCGTGCGCATTGAGCTCTTCGGCGATGAGGTTGAGCGCTTGTACACGCTCCATCCGATCACTGGAGAGGTGGTGCGCGAAGAAGACGAGATGTACGTCTTCCCGGCGTCTCACTACGTTGCCGGCCCCGAGCGGATGGAGCGCGCGATCTCCGGTATCGAGCGCGAACTCGAGGCGCAGCTAGCGCTTTTCGAAAGCCAGGGCAAACTCCTCGAGGCGCAGCGGTTGCGTATGCGCACGACCTACGACATTGAGATGATGCGTCAGGTCGGTACCTGCTCAGGGATCGAGAACTATTCGATGCACATCGACGGGCGCGCATCGGGTAGCGCGCCACACTGCCTTCTCGACTACTTCCCCGACGACTTCCTGCTGGTCATTGACGAGTCCCACGTCACTGTTCCGCAGATCGGCGCGATGTACGAGGGTGATATGTCCCGCAAGCGCACGTTGGTCGACCACGGGTTCCGGCTACCTTCGGCGATGGACAATCGTCCGCTGCGCTGGGAAGAGTTCCTTGGGCGCATCGGCCAGACCATCTACCTCTCGGCGACTCCTGGTTCGTACGAGTTGGCTAAGGCTGACGGTGTCGTCGAGCAGATCATTCGTCCCACGGGCCTTGTCGACCCTGAGATCGTGCTCAAGCCGACCAAGGGGCAGATCGACGACCTCCTCCACGAGATCTCGGTGCGCGCGGGCCGCGACGAGCGGGTCCTGGTCACCACGCTGACGAAGAAGATGGCGGAGGATCTCACCGACTACCTGCTCGACAAGGGCGTGCGGGTGCGCTACCTGCACTCCGACATCGACACGCTGCGCCGGGTCGAGTTGCTTCGCGAGTTGCGGCTCGGCGAGTTCGACGTCCTCGTCGGTATCAACCTGCTCCGGGAGGGACTGGACCTCCCGGAGGTGTCCTTGGTCGCCATCCTTGACGCCGACAAAGAAGGCTTTCTCCGCTCGAGCCGTAGCCTCATCCAGACCATCGGCCGCGCGGCTCGCAACGTCTCCGGCCAGGTGCACATGTACGCCGACAAGGTCACTGCGTCGATGGCTGAAGCGGTTCAGGAGACCACGCGGCGCCGGGAGTTGCAGACGGCGTACAACGCCGAGCGTGGTATCGACCCGCAGCCGCTGCGCAAGCGGATCGCTGACATCACCGACATGCTGCAGCGGGAGGACGCCGACACGGAGGCGCTGCTCGGTTCCGGCCGGGCGCAGTCGCGGGGGAAGAGCGACGGCGGTCGCTCCGGCCGCGGCGCTGCCCTCGGGACAGGGGCCGCACGGTCCGAACCGGTCGCGGCTGCCGACCTGGCTGGTCTTATACAGGAGTTGACCGACCAGATGCACCACGCGGCGGGCGACCTGCACTTCGAGTTGGCGGCCCGGCTTCGCGACGAGATAGGCGACCTCAAGAAGGAACTGCGCCAGATGAGCGAGGCGAACCGTTGAGGCAGGCTGCCATCACGTCGGCTCCGCGTCAGTGGGTCCGGGTGGGGTCGGGGCGGCCCGCTAGACTCCGCCGGTGCCGACCCAGTTGACGACAACTCTGGCCGCTGCCATCCGTTCCGCGGAGTCGGCGGGAGGGAGCGGCGCCAGCCTCGACCTCGCGCCATGGATGTGGTGGGCCACCATCGGAGTGGCGGTCGCGGTTCTGCTGTTCGACGTGTACTGGATCGCTCGTAACCCGCACCGCCCGTCCAACCGCGAGACTGGTGTGGCGCTCGGGATCTATGTCGGTGCTGCCGTGATTTTTGGCTTGGGGATGTGGTGGCTTGCCGGCCCCACGCTCGCCGGCGAGTACTTCGCCGGGTGGTTGACTGAGTACTCCCTCTCAGTTGACAACCTGTTTATCTTTCTGCTCATCATGGCGAGGTTCGCCGTCCCCGAGAAGTTGCAGCAGTTCGCGCTGATGGTGGGCATCGTGATCGCCATCGTTCTCCGTGCAGTGTTCATCGCCGTCGGCGCGACCGCCATCGAACGGTTCAGTTGGGTGTTCTACCTCTTCGGGGCCTTTCTCATCTACACCGCAGTTCAGTTGGCTCGGGAAGGTGAGCACGAAAGCGACGAAGAGTTCGAAGAGAATCGCTTCATGCGGGCCATGGAGGCGCGCCTCCCCGCAACGAAATTCTTCGCCGGGACCAAATTGCTCGTTGTCGAGAACGGCAAGCGACTCGCGACCCCGCTGTTCTTCGTCATCCTCGCCCTCGGCACGACCGACCTGTTGTTTGCGCTCGACTCCATCCCCGCGATCTACGGGCTGACCTCCGAGCCGTACATCGTCCTCGTCGCGAACCTGTTCGCCCTCATGGGTCTTCGGCAACTGTATTTCCTCATCGGGGGCTTGCTGAAACGGCTCGTCTACCTCAGCCTGGGGCTTTCTGTGCTCCTTGCCTTCATTGGCATCAAACTCGTCATGGAGGCGCTCCACACCAACGATCTGCCATTTCTCAACGGCGGCGAACCGTTCGATGTGCCTGAGATTCCGATCTGGCTTTCACTCGGCGCCATCGTGGTGATCCTCGGCGTCACCACCATCGCGAGCCTGGTCACAACCCGGCGGGCCAATGCGGTGGTCGGCAAGGACGACGCCCGGGCTCGCTGACGGCGCCAGCGCGATCCGGAGAAGCGGCCCGGGCATCGTTCAAGCAACCGCACCTTCGGCCGGGTCTGGACGGGCGCGGAGCCCGAGCACGACTGCCGATGCCGCGACGACGAGGCCCATCCCGACGAGTTGAGTCGCATCGAGGCGCTGACCCAGGACGAGAAGGCCAGCGAGTGCGGCGCATGCCGGCTCAAGGCTGAGCAGGATGCCGAAGACCCGCGCCGAGAGGCGGCGGAGGGCGAGCAGTTCGAGCGAGTAGGGAAGCACCGAGGACAGCACCGCGATGCCGAGTCCGGTGAGCAGCACGCTTCCAGTCCACTCCGGCATGCTGGTGAGACCGCTCGGCAGCGTGATGAGCAGGGCAACGACCATCGCGAGCGCCAGCCCATCGAGTCGGGGGAACTCTGCTCCGGCCCGGCCCGAAAACACGATGTACCCGGCCCACATCGCACCAGCGGCGAGGGCGAGCAGGATTCCGGCCCAGGGCAGTTCGGACAGTGGCGTGTCGAGCGCCTTCGAGATCAGCACCACGCCACCTGCGGCGGCAAGCACGGCGACCGCGTCGGCCCACCGCCGTGACAGCACCGCAGCGAGAGTGAGCGGGCCGATGAACTCGATGGTGACCGCGACGCCGATCGGCAGGTAGGCGAGCGAGCCGTAGAACGTGAAGTTCATCAGGCCGAGGGTGACCCCGAATCCGGTGACGGTCAGCCATGCTCGGCGTGAGTGTGTCCGCCAGCGCGGGCGAGCCACCACGAGCAGGATCGTGGTCGCGAAGAGGAGCCGGAGAGTGACCGAGCCTGCCGCGCCGAGTACCGGTACGAGGGTGGCCGCGAAGGCGCCGCCGAACTGCACCGAAACGATGCCGCCGAGAACGAGTAGGGGAGCGGGGGCGCGGTTCACCACCCTCGGGCCAGCCACTGCTCGAGGTGAGGTCGCTCGGTCCCGAGGGTCGAGTCGTTGCCGTGGCCGGGGTAGAACCAGGTGTCGTCGGGGTGCTCGGCGAAGAGCCGCTCGACCACATCGGTGTAAAGCGACGTGAAGTCCTGGCCGGGCCGGGTCGTGTCGCCGACTCCGCCCGGGAACAGCGCGTCACCGGTGAAGAGGTGCGTCACACCGGCAGGGTCAGGGTCGGTCCAGGACAGCGCCACCGAGCCGGGGGTGTGGCCACGGAGGTGAATGACATCGAGGGTCAACTCGCCGACCGTGACGACGTCGCCGTGCGTCAGGCGGACGTCCGGAGCACGCGGAAGGGCGTCCGCGTCATCCGCGCCCGCGTAGGTGCGAGCGCCGGTGGCTCGGGCCACCTCGACCAGGGCGCGGACGTGGTCCCAGTGTTGGTGGGTGGTCAGCAGCGCGGAGAGTCGGCCGGTGCCCTCGGCAACGAGGGCGAGGCAGCGGTCGGCGTCGTCGGCGGCGTCGACGAGGAGTTGTTCGCCGGTGGCTCGGCAGGTCAGGAGGTAGGCGTTGTTGTCCTGCTCGGAGACGTTCGCCTTCCGGATGATGGCCGCTCCCAGTTCGCGCATCGCGCTGGGGCCGCCCACCGTGACCCGGCCGGTGTACGTCATCCGACTTGCTCGGTACGGATGCCGCGTGCCCGCCAGAGCAGGTCGGCGGCGCGAGCGTGCGGTCCGGCGTCCCCGAGCCGGCGGTATTCGTCGGCGAGGAGCACCTCCACCAGGTCGGGCTCCACATCGCGGAAACCGAACCCGACGTCGAGGTCGACGTGGTGATACACCACCTCGCGGAGCCGGAGGAACGGCAAGTCACCGGCGCGAAGCAGTGCACCCCTCGGGGTACGTTCGACGAGTCTGTCGGCATGGTCCGCGGTCAGCCGGGTCAGTTCGGCCACGAGAGCGTCTGCGCTCGAGGCGACATCGGTCATCAATGCGTCGAGCGGCCTCGATGCCCCGGTTTCGATGCCCGCGTCGCGTTCGGCGTCACTCGGGTACATCACCTCGCCAGTGCCGTCGACCGCAGCCCGGACAAGAGCGGCCAGCCCGTCGGCGTTGCGCGCGAGGTGGGTAAGCACGTGGCCTCGGGTCCAGCCGGAGCAGAGCGATGCTGCACTGGGTTGGCCCAGGCTGCGAGCCGAGGTCAGGAGACGGGCGGTGTGGTCGGTGAGCAGGGCGAGGACGTCTAGGGAGCGCGAGTCCATGGACCTGACGCTACCGCCGTGGTGGCCGGCTCATCGGTCGGAGCGATGGTGCGGGCGGGGTGCGCGGATGGACGACGCGGCTGTGCGCCGGTCGTCATCCGGGACTCGTCTCGGTCTCGCAGTCGGTCGATGGGGGCGATGTCGGTGGGCGCACCTAGCATGGCGGTCGTGAGTTCTGACTCTCTCGTCGTCCGTGGAGCCCGGGAGCACAATCTCAAGGACGTCAGCATCGAGTTGCCACGCGACGCGCTCGTCGTGTTCACCGGGCTGTCTGGCTCGGGCAAGTCCTCGCTCGCGTTCGACACGATCTTCGCCGAGGGCCAGCGCCGCTATGTGGAGTCGTTGTCGGCGTACGCACGGCAGTTCCTCGGCCAGATGGACAAGCCCGATGTCGACTTCATCGAGGGGCTTTCGCCGGCGGTGTCGATTGACCAGAAGTCGACCAACCGCAACCCGCGCTCCACGGTCGGCACGATCACCGAGGTCTACGACTACCTCCGTCTGCTTTTCGCCCGCGCGGGCCGTCCGCACTGCCCGAAGTGCGGCGAGCCGGTCACTCGGCAGAGCCCGCAGCAGATCGTCGACCGGCTTCTCGAACTGCCTGAGCGCACCCGCTTCCAGGTGCTCGCCCCGGTCGTGCGGGCGCGCAAAGGCGAGTACGTCGACCTCTTCGCCGAGTTGCAGGCCAAGGGGTTCGCACGGGCACGGGTTGACGGCGAGGTCGTGACGCTCACCGATCCACCGACGCTCGAGAAGCAGGTCAAGCACACCATCGACGTCGTCGTCGACCGGCTGGTCGCCAAGGGTGGCGAGGACAGCACCGCCAAGCAACGGCTCACCGACTCTGTCGAGACGGCGCTCGGTCTGGCTGGTGGCGTCCTCGTGGTCGAGTTCGTCGACCGCGAGGCTGGCGCCGTCGACCGGGAGCGACGATTCTCCGAGAAGATGGCCTGCCCCAACGACCATCCGATGTCGATGGACGAGGTAGAGCCACGCTCCTTCTCCTTCAACAGCCCGTTCGGGGCTTGTCCGGAATGCACCGGCCTCGGCACTGAACTTGAGGTCGACCCTGACCTCATCGTGCCCGACGACGACCTCAGCCTCGCTCAGGGCGCAGTTGCCCCGTGGGCGAGCGGGTCCGGAACCGCCGAGTACTTCCAGCGGGTGATGTCAGCACTCGCCGACGACTTGTCGTTCTCCATGGACACCCCGTGGCGTGCCCTGCCCGAGCGGGCTCGGCGCGCCGTGTTGCATGGCAAGGACCACGAGGTGCACGTGCGCTACCGCAACCGGTTCGGTCGGGAGCGGTCCTACTCCACCGGTTTCGAGGGGGCCGTCCCCTTCGTCAAGCGGCGGTACTCCGAGACCGACTCCGACTGGAGCCGGGAGCGCTACGAGGGTTACATGCGCGAGGTTCCGTGCCCGGTCTGCAGGGGAGCGCGCCTGAAGCCCGAGTCGCTGGCCGTGCTCATCGGCGGCAAGTCAATCTCGGAGGTCTGCTCGCTCGCCATCGCGGATGCCGCCCGCTTCCTTGAGGATGCCGACCTCACCGACCGTGAGCGTCGGATCGCGGCCCGGGTCGTCAAGGAGGTGAACGCGCGGCTGGGTTTCCTCTTGGATGTCGGCCTCGACTACCTCAGTCTGGACCGGCCGGCGGGCACACTCTCCGGTGGCGAGGCGCAGCGCATCCGGCTGGCGACGCAGATCGGATCCGGTCTCGTCGGCGTGCTCTACGTGCTCGACGAGCCCAGCATCGGCCTGCACCAGCGCGACAACCATCGGCTCATCGAGACCCTCACCCGGCTGCGTGACCTGGGCAACACCCTCATCGTCGTCGAGCACGACGAGGACACCATCTCGACGGCCGATTGGGTGGTCGACATCGGGCCCGGCGCGGGTGAACACGGTGGTCAGGTGGTGCATGCCGGGACGGTCAGCGACCTTCTCACCCACCCGGAGTCGCTCACCGGCAAGTACCTCTCCGGGCGGCGGGAGATACCGACACCGGTGGCACGCCGGCCGCGCGAGAAGGGCCGCGAGGTCAAAGTCGTCGCGGCGACCGAGCACAACCTCGGCGGCATCTCGGTCGGGTTCCCGCTCGGCACGTTGACCGCCGTGACGGGGGTTTCCGGGTCGGGTAAGTCGACGCTCGTCAACGACATCCTCTACAACGTCCTCGCGAACAAGCTCAACGGTGCCCGGCATGTGCCAGGCCGCCACAAGACCGTCACCGGCCTGGAGCACCTCGACAAGGTGGTGCATGTGGACCAGAGCCCGATCGGCCGGACCCCACGATCCAACCCGGCGACGTACACCGGTGTTTTCGACCATGTTCGCAAACTGTTCGCCACGACGACCGAGGCGAAGGTACGTGGTTATCAGCCGGGGCGGTTCTCGTTCAACGTCAAGGGTGGTCGCTGTGACGCGTGCTCTGGCGATGGCACGATCAAGATCGAGATGAACTTCCTCCCCGACGTCTACGTCCCGTGCGAGGTCTGTCATGGGGCGCGGTACAACCGCGAGACGCTTGAGGTGCACTTCAAGGGCAAGACCATTGCCGATGTGCTCGACATGCCGATCGAGGAGGCCGCCGAGTTCTTCTCCGCGGTACCGGCAATCGCGCGGCACATGAGGACGCTCAACGATGTCGGGCTGGGCTATGTGCGGCTCGGCCAGCCTGCTCCCACGCTGTCCGGAGGTGAGGCGCAGCGGGTCAAACTCGCCTCGGAACTCCAGAAGCGCTCCACGGGACGGACCGTGTATGTCCTGGACGAGCCCACGACGGGGCTGCACTTCGAGGACATTCGCAAGCTCCTCGGTGTGCTCCAAGGTCTGGTCGACAAGGGCAACACGGTGATCGTCATCGAGCACAACCTGGACGTCATCAAGAACGCCGACTGGGTCGTCGACCTTGGCCCGGAGGGTGGCAGCGGCGGCGGCCGGGTCGTGGCTGAGGGCACTCCCGAGCAGGTGGCGCAGGTCGAGCACTCCCACACTGGCCGGTTCCTCGCACCGGTCCTGGCAAAAACCGCTCGCCGGGCTGACCGGGTTCCGAGTACGAGTCCTGCGGGGGATGCGCTCGCGAACGCTGCATCGCCCCCGAAGACGGCACGCGGGGCGTCATCCGCGTCAGCAACGCGTCAAGGTCGAGAGGCGAAGAAGACTGTCCGTAAGACGGCCTCGAGGCGTAAGGCCGGTTGACCCGACTTCTCCGATCGCCACGGGTGGAGGCGGATGCTGGTGAATCCGCCTCCACCGGCTGGTCACCTCGGCTCCCGGTCGCCCGGGAGCGCTACTAGTGGCGAGGCCACGCCGGGCACCGTGTCGGGTTACCTGACGTGGCCTCACGGACTCACGAGATAGAACGGTCAGTCTTCTCCGAGGTAGGCCTTGCGGACATCCTCGCTAGCGAGAAGTTCCTTGCCCGTTCCGGTGAGGACGATCTTGCCGACTTCGAGAACGTAGCCCACGTCAGCGCGCTTGAGCGCGGCCTGGGCATTCTGCTCGACGAGCAGAATAGTGGTGCCTTGCCGCTGCAGTGTTGTCACAGTGGTCATGATCCGCTTCATCATCAACGGTGACAAGCCCATCGACGGCTCATCCAGCATGAGAAGTTTCGGCCGACTCATCATCGCCCGACCCATTGCAAGCATTTGTTGCTCGCCGCCAGAGAATGTGCCGGCTGGTTGCCGCCGACGTTCCTCGAGGATGGGAAACAACTCAAAGGCCGCGGCAAGATCTTCACGGATGCCGCTGTCCTTACGCGAGAAAGCGCCAAGCAGGAGATTTTCCTCGACGGACAACTTCGGGAAGATACGCCGGCCCTCGGGGGAGTGTGCTAGACCGAGAGTCACGATGTCGTGCGGGGCGACCTTGGTGAGGTCCTTCCCGTTGAAGGTCACGGAGCCCGATACAGGACGAAGTAGGCCCGAGATAGTGCGTAGTGTCGTGGTCTTACCCGCACCGTTGGTACCGATGAGGCTGACGACCTGGCCCTCCTCGACAGTAAAGGTGATGCCTTTGACTGCCTTGATCTTGCCGTAGGAGACCGCAAGGTCCCGGACCTCCAGCATGGCGCTCACGCGCTTTCCTCCTCATCCTCGTCGTCGTCGCCGCCGATGTACGCCTCGATGACGCGGTGATCCGACTGCACCTCAGCCGGTGTGCCTTCGACCAGCAGCGCTCCACGGACCAGACAGAGCACCCGGTCGCACAACGTGAAGATGAACCGCATGTCGTGCTCGATGACGACCACGGCCAAGCCGCTCTCCCTGATCTTGAAGATCAGGTTCATCGTGGCTTCGGTCTCTTTGGGGTTCATCCCCGCAGTTGGCTCGTCGAGGAGCAACAGTTGGGGGTCGGTGGCAAGAGCTCGAGCAATCTCAAGCCGGCGCTGGTCGCCGTACGGCATGTTGCGTGCGAGCAACTCGGTGCTCTTGCCGAGGCCGACGTAGTCGAGCAACTCCTGAGCACGCTCGCGGGTTTCGTGTTCTTCGCGCCTGAACTTCGGCCCACGCAGGATTGAGGTGAGCGCCATCGCGGAGGTACGGCAGTACCGCCCCACCATGACGTTCTCCAGCGCAGTCATATTGCCGAACAGTCGGATGTTCTGGAACGTCCGGGCCATACCGGCCCGGACGACCTTGAGCGGCTTCGGCGGGAGACTTGCTCCGTTGAGTTCGACAGAGCCCTCGGTCGGGATGTACATCCCGGTGAGGCAGTTGAAGAAGGTTGTCTTGCCTGCGCCGTTAGGGCCGATGAGCCCGACGATTTCGCCTTCTCGCACCGTCATGCTGACGTCATCGACGGCGGTGAGCCCGCCGAACCGCATCGTGACACCTGATGCGTGGAGGACGACCTTCTCGCCGACCTGATGCTTGGTGGTCGGGGTGTCGGTGACGGTCATTTCGCCTCCTGAAGGTGCTGTGTCTGGGCCAGGTCGACGAGTTCCTCGTCATCCTCGTGGAACTCCAACTGGCGGCGTTTGCTCGGCACCAGACCCTCGGGCCGGAACCGCATCATCAGGACCAGGAGCAGACCGAATGCAAGGAGTCGGTAATCGTTGACGGCGCGCAACTTCTCGGGAAGCAACTTGAGGATCGTGGCACCGACCAGGACGCCGACGATCGTTCCCATCCCGCCGAGGACCACCGCGGCGAGCAGGAAGGCCGACTCGAGGAAGATGTACTGGTCCGGGGTGACCGAGGTGTCCTGATGCGCCTTGATCGTTCCCGCAAGACCAGCGAGGAAGGCGCCGACCGCGAACGCGAGAAGCTTGAGGCCAAACACGTTGACGCCCATTGCCTCGGCAGCGCGCTCGTCCTCCCGGATCGCGACCCAACCACGGCCGATTCGACTGTCGTTGAGCCTGGCGACGACGAGGATGACGAACGCGATGAGCAAGAGAAGGAGAAAGTAATAGTTGCTGAACCGGCCGAGCTCGAACCCGGCAACGGTATGTGGTTTGCCAAAATCGAACCCGAAGAAGACCAAGTCGGGGATGGCGGGGATGCCGTTCGGACCATTAGTCAGATCTGGGCCGTTGCTGCCGTCCAGGTTGAACATTGCGAGCCGGAAGATCTCGCCAAAGCCGAGCGTGACGATCGCGAGGTAGTCACCAGACACGCGCAGCGTCGGAGAGCCGATTACCAGGCCGAACACGGCGGCGACACATGCGCCGGCCAGCATGACCACAAAGAATGGTGGCTTCCAGCCGACAGTGGCAAACGCCGAGTTCGACAGCATGGCACCGATGTAGGCGCCGGTGCCAAGGAACGCGATGTATCCCAGGTCGAGCAGACCAGCCAAGCCGACGACGATGTTCAGGCCGAGTGCGGTGGCGGCAAAAATGATCACCTGGGTAGCGATCGACATGTTGGCGTCCGACCCGCCCTGCGTGAACGGGAAGAGGAACGCGACCACGAACGCGGCGAGCAACACAGGACGGCGATTGTTGGCGCCAATGAACCCGAGATAGCCACCGAGCCCACTACCGAGTAGGCCGCCGGTCAGGCCGATCACCGCGAGCAGCCAGCAGCCGAACGTCCCGGAGTCCTCGATGCCGAGGGTGTAGGCAAGCGTGAAAAGCAGTGCTGCCAGCACCATGACGATGATGATGATCTCCACCGTGGAACTAAGCCGTGGCCAGGTGCGGACGTCAATGTCGACGTCAGGGGCGAGCATGCCGCCGGCCGAGACGAGCACCGCACCGACGACGGCAAGCCAGCCGCCTTCGTTGACGTTGATTAGCCCGCCCGCCTGGTAAGCGATTGCGGAGATCGCAGCGACCGCGAAGGCCAGGGTCAGCAGACCGAGGATGCGCAAGCCACGGCCAGGGCTGAGCCAGCGTGGCCGGCGCCGGAGCAGCATGGCGAGCAGCACGGCGACTGCGCCGAGGACGATTGCGTAGATCTGAATGCCAGCGGGGAAGAACCGCGGTGAGATGTTGTCGAGAATACGGTCGTCGAAGGACCACGAGAGTAGTCCTGAGACGATGAGAAGGGCGCCGCCGGCACCGCCGAGTAGGGGGGCTTTCGCGCCATGGGTCTCGCGCATGCTGTCGGGAAGTGTGTATGTGCTCATGCCCGGTCCACCACCTTCGCTCCGAGGATGCCCTGTGGTCGGAAGACCAGGACGATGATGAGGAGGGCGAACGCCCAGACGTCCTTCCATGAACTGCCGCCAAATGTGCCCGGAATGAACTGGATGGCCATCGCCTCGACGACGCCGAGGGTGAGCCCGCCGACGACGGCTCCCCAGACGTTGCCGATTCCGCCGAGCACCGCAGCGGTGAAGGCCTTCAGTCCGGCGAGGAAGCCCATCCTGAAGTTGATGTTGGTGACCTGGAGGCCTTGAGCGACGCCAGCCACCGCTGCGAGGGTGGCTCCGACGACGAACGCGATGACGATGATGCGGTTGACATTGATACCCATCAGACGTGCGGTGTCGGCGTCTTGGGAGACCGCCTGCATTCCCCGGCCCGTCTTGGTGTGGTTGACGAAGAGCCACAGGCCGACCGCGCAGATGACGAGCGCGCCTACCGTGAACAGTGTCGACCGTTGGACCGTGACGCCAGCCCAGTTGAACGCCGGGCCGGTAACGACCTCGATCTGCGGGAACGGGATTCGCTGCTTCGCGTCCGGGAAGTCGGCGAACGGGACCCGCCCGTAGAACACTCGAACGAGTTCCTGAAGGAAGACCGAGATGCCGATTGCCGTGATGAGCGGAGCCAGCCGTGGCGCGTTGCGCAACGGCCGGTAGGCGATACGTTCCATGGCGGTTGCGACGAGGACGGAGGCAGCGATCGCGCCGACGAGCATGATCGGCAGCGTCCACACCGCCGTCTCGCCATCGAAGAGCAGAAGCCATGTCGAGAGCGCGCCGAAGGCACCGATCATGAAGATCTCGCCGTGCGCGAAATTGATGAGTTGGACGATGCCGTACACCACGGTGTAACCCACCGCGATTAACGCGTACAGCGACCCAAGCGTCAGCCCGTTGACGAGCTGTTGGGCGAACTGGTCCACCAAGACCTCCTGCGGGGCGGGGACGATCGACTGAGGGGAGAGGGTAGCGGTCGACCGAAGGGAGAGGGTAGCGGCCGACTGAGGGGAGAGGGTAGCGGCGCACCGGTCCGTGGGTCAGCTGCTCGCTTCGAATTGCGGGCGGAGCGCCCGGCGCATCATCCGAGTCGAACGGTGACCTACTGGGCGGTTGCGCGCGTCGGCGGAGGTGGTACGAAGAAACCACCT
>JBOFJB010000391.1:0-5941 GCA_051650465.1 Dermatophilaceae bacterium
GCCGCTCGAACCACCGGTTCGCGATGACCGCGCCGAAGACCAGGGCCATCGCTCCGGTGCCGGTACCGGTGAGCAGGCCCCAGAACACCCAGAGGTGCCACGGCTGCGTCATCACCACGGTGAGTGCGCTCGCGGCGCCGATGAGCAGCAGCGCGGCGGTCGCGGTACGCCGTACGCCCCAGCGCTCCATCAGCGCGGCGGCGAACGGCGCGACCACCCCATAGAGCACGAGGTTGAGGCTCACCGCCCCGGAGGTCGTTGCCCGGGACCAGCCGAACTCGCGCTCGATCGGCTCGAGCAGCACTCCGGTCGAGGAGCGGAACGCCGCCGCCGCGACGAGCGCGCCGAGCGTCACCGCAGCGACGACCCAGGAGTAGTGCCAGCGGGTACGTGCCGGGGCGCCGACCTGGGACGCGAGGTCGTCGGTCACGACCTGCAGTTTTCCATGGTCGAGACGGACTGGTGGTTGAACTGGACCGGTGATCGGCCTGCGGGCAGCCGCGCGCGCTCGGCGTCAGATGAGCCCGAGGGCCGTGACCGCGTCCCGCTCCTCGGCGAGTTCGGCCACGGAGGTGTCGATCCGCGCCCGGGAGAAGTCGTCGATCTCCAGGCCCTGGACGATGGCCCACGAACCGCCCGACACGGTCGCCGGGAACGACGACATCAGCCCTTCCGGAACCTGGTACGACCCGTCGGACCGCACCGCCATCGATACCCAGTCGCCGTCCGCCGTGCCGGACACCCAGGTGCGGGCGTGGTCGATGGTGGCCGACGCCGCTGACGCAGCCGACGACGCGCCACGGGCCTCGATGATCGCTGCGCCCCGCTTGGCCACAGTGGGGATGAAGGTCGATTCCAGCCACTCCTGGTCGCCGACTGCCTCGGCCGCATTCCGCCCGCCCACCTCAGCGTGGAACAGGTCGGGGTACTGCGTCGCGGAGTGGTTGCCCCAGATCGTCATCCGCCGGATGTCGGCCACCGGCACCGCCAGTTTCGTGGCCAGTTGGGAGATGGCGCGGTTGTGGTCGAGCCGGGTCAGCGCCGAGAACCGCTCGCTCGGGATGTCGGGTGCGTTCGACATCGCGATGAGCGCGTTGGTGTTGGCCGGGTTCCCGGTGATGGTGACGCGCACGTCATCCGCCGCCACCTCGTTCAGCGCCTGCCCCTGGGGCTTGAAGATCCCGCCGTTGGCCTCGAGCAGGTCGCCCCGCTCCATGCCCGGGCCGCGCGGTCGTGCGCCGACGAGCAGCGCGTGGCTGACACCGTCGAAGACGGTGCGTGGGTCGTCGCCGATCTCGACCCCGGCGAGCGTCGGGAACGCGCAGTCGTCGAGCTCCATGACCACGCCCTCGAGCGCGCCCAGCGCCGGGGTGATCTCGAGCAGTCGCAGCTCGACCGGGGTGTCCGGGCCGAGCAGCGCCCCGCTCGCGATGCGGAACAGGAGGCTGTAGCCGATCTGGCCGGCGGCTCCGGTGACGGCGACCTTGACGGGCGTGCTGCTCACTGTGGGTTCCCCTTCGAACGACGGTGGCTGGCGGTCGGAGCGACGCTATCAGCGCGGGGCGTCGGGGTCAGCACCGTCAGCGACCGCGCGGTCGGCGGGTTCGATGGCGCCCTCGATGTCACGGTCGCGGCGGTCGACACCGGTGATCAGGTGGAACGTCGCGCCGGCGATGGCCGCCCCGATGATGGGTGCGAGCCAGAACGCCCACAGCTGGGCCGGTGCGCCATCCCCGTTGAAGAAGGCGACGCCGGTGGAGCGCGCCGGGTTGACCGAGGTGTTGGAGATCGGAATGGAAATGAGGTGGATCAGGGTGAGGGTCAGCCCGATCGCGATCGGCGCGAACCCTTGCGGTGCCCGGGAGTCGGTGGCGCCGAGGATGACGTAGACGAACACCGCGGTGAGCAGCGCCTCGGCGACGAGCACCGAGACGAGGGTGAAGCCGCCGGGGGAGTGCTCGCCGTAGCCGTTGGCG
Source organism: Dermatophilaceae bacterium (assembly GCA_051650465.1). Lineage (GTDB taxonomy): Bacteria > Actinomycetota > Actinomycetes > Actinomycetales > Dermatophilaceae > JBOFLG01. The sequence continues at coordinate 1,977 of JBOFJB010000391.1, forward strand.
GCGAGGTTGCCGGTGGTCTCGAACCCCTCGGCGCCACGCGCGATGCCCCAGACGGCGAGCCCGCCGGCCAGGCCGCCGGCCACCTGGGTGACCACGTAGTACGGCACGTCGGGCCAGTCGAACCGCCGGGCGACGGCGACTCCGATGGTGACCGCCGGGTTGAAGTGCGCACCCGAGACGTGCCCTACGGCGTAGGCCATGGTGACCACGGTGAGCCCGAAGGCGAGCGCCACCCCGAGAAAACCGATGCCGACGTGGATGCTCTGGCCGGCGACCACGTTGGGGGCCACGAAGGCGGCGGCGTACACCGCCGAGCCGCACCCGCCGAATACCAGCCAGAACGTGCCGAGGAACTCCGCGCCGAGCCGCTGCGCCATCGTGGGGGTCGTCATGGCCGTCATCATGCTCCGCTCGGTGCCGCCGCGCGAGGGCCACGCCGGATGACGCCCGCCCACCTCATGGCGACCTGTGGCTCGGGCCGTCGGTCGTCACGGTCAGGCGCGGGCGGCGTCGAGTGCCTTTGCATGGCCGACGAGCGCGGCCTCGAGCGCATCCTCGCCGCGGTCGCCGAGCCACGGTGCGTGTCCGAGCAGCTCGAGCATGACGTGGCCGTAGAGCAGCGCCCACCCGGTCGTGAAGGCGGCGAGAGCCCCGGTCGGTAGCTCACGTTCCGCCGCGGCATCCAGCAGCGGGCCGGGTGCCGGGGCGGCCCGCCGCCGTGCCGGCGAGGGCGCGGGCGCGGGAATCCGCTCCAGCTCCTCGCGGGTCCACCCCGCGAAGACCGCGGTGACGAAGGCATCTCCGAGCGCCGCCGCGGCAGCGCTCGTCGGGCCCTCCGGTGGAGCGCCGTAGCCAGGAAGCGGAGTGCCGAAGACGAGCAGGAACGCGCTGCGGTGCTCGACGGCCCACCGGCGGTACGCGAGCCCGGCCGCCACGGAGGGCCGTTCCGCCGCGGATGACGTGGACGGCCGGCGGCCCCCGGCCGCGGCGACCACGTCAGCCAGCTGGTCGAACGTATCGGTCACCAGTTCGGTGACCAGCGACTCCCGGGACGGGAAGTAGTGGTAAAGCGCCTGCACGCTCACCCCGATCTCGCGAGCGATGGCGCGCAGCGACAGGGCATGGGCGCCACCGTGCTCGAGCTGGCGCAGGGCGATCGCCTTGATCTCGGCCATCGTCTGAGCGCGCCGCTGCTCGCGCCGGCCGCCGTCTCGCGCGGTGCTCGACTCCGCGTCCACCGTCCAACCTCCTTGACACTGTCAAGTGAAAATCCTATCGTGCCGAACATCCAACTTGACACTGCCAAGGAGTGGTCCGATGGTCGACATGACACGCCGGGCGTTTCGCACGGTCCGCGGCTGGCACGCACCACTGGCCTGGTTCGCCGCCGCCTGCACGCTGCTGGTCCCGGTCCTTCTCGTGGCCTGGCTCGTCGACGACCGGACCCTGCTCGGTCAGCCGATCTGGGCGAGCCGATGAAGTTCGCCATCTCCTTCATCCCCTACTCGGTGGTGCTGGCCTGGATGATCTCGGTCCTCCCGGGCCGGCGGCGCCTGGCCTGGTGGGCCGGCACGGTGGTCGTCGTCGCGTCGGTCGGCGAGGTGGTCCTCATTGCCGGGCAGGCGGCGCGCGGTCGCCCGAGCCACTACAACGTCACCACGCCCCTCGATGCCGCCGTGTTCAGCGCGATGGGGGCGCTTGTCGCCACCCTGTACGTGCTGACCCTCGGCCTCGGGGTGCTGCTCCTGCGGCGGCCCCTGGCGGACCGCTCGCTCACCTGGGCGATGCGCCTCGCCGTTCCGGTCGCGATCGCCGGCCTGTCGGTCGGATACCTCATGGTGTCCCAGGCGCCGGTGGCCGAGTCCGCCGCGGACGCCTCCGGGGCAGTGGTCACGCTTGCCGGGGCGCACGCGGTGGGTGTCGCGGATGGCGGGCCCGGGCTCCCGTTCGTGGGGTGGAGCACGACCGGTGGTGACCTGCGGGTCGGGCACTTCGTGGGAATGCACGCGCTCCAGGTGCTGCCGCTGCTCGCTCTTCTGGTCACGTCCGGGTGGGGGCGCCGTCGCCTCGACGAGACGGCGCGGGTGCGGGTCGTCGTCGTCTCCGGGCTCGCGTACGCGGCGGCCCTCGGCCTGCTGGTCTGGCAGGCGCTGCGCGGCCAGTCACTGGTCTCGCCCGACGCCCTGACCAGCGCGGTCGGCGCCGGCATCGCCGCTGCCGCCGGAACCGCGCTCGCGCTGGTGATCCGCGGATCCGCCTCGCGCCGTGCGCTGCTCGCGCCGAACGAGCAGGACCGGGCGACGACCGACCCGGTGCGAGGCGGGCGCTCGTGAGCGCCACCGGGCCGCGTCGCCGGCTGTCCACCGCACGGCTGCTGGCCGCCCTCTACGGGCTGCTCGCCGTCGTGGGCGCGGGCGGCACCTGGTGGTTCAACCTGCGCTTCGACAGCGCCGACGTGAACGGGGCCGGCTATCTCGAGTCCTGGTTCGCCAACCCGGCGAGCTCCTCGGCCGCGGTCGACGTCATCGTCACCGCCGTCGTCGCGTGCGTCTTCTACCTGAGCGAGGCACGGCGCAGGCGGGTGTGGTGGCCGGTGGTGCTCGTCCCACTGACCTTCCTCGTCGCGCTGGCGTTCACCCTGCCCGCATTCCTCGCTCTCCGCGAGCTGCGCCTCGCCCAGGAGACCCCGGAAGCCGGCGCCGGATGACGCCCGGCCCACCACCGTTCAGGACCGGCGGGCGCGCTCGCGGCGGCAGCGCTCGGAGCAGTAGCGCACGTCATCCCATACGGTGGCCCACCGCCGCCGCCAGGTGAAGTCGCGCCCGCAGGTCGGGCACACCTTCGACGGCAGGTCGGCCTTGCGCCGCATCCGGGTCACGGCGGTGCGCTCGCCTCGCGGCCCGGTCAGCCGGCGAGGGCAGCGAGGATGCCGGTGAAGGTCACCGACGGGCGCATCACCGCGGCGGCCTTCCGCGGGTCGGGCCGGTAGTAGCCGCCGATGTCGGCCGGCCGGCCCTGCGCCGCGATCAACTCGGCGTCGATGTGCTCGGCGTGCTCGGCGAGCGCTGCAGCGACCGGCGCGAAGGCCGCGGCGAGCTCGGCGTCATCCGACTGCTCGGCCAGTTGCTCGGCCCAGTACCGGGCCAGCCAGGCGTGGCTGCCGCGATTGTCGATCGAGCCCACCCGCCGCGCCGGTGAGCGGTTCTCCTCGAGCAGGGTTCCGGTGGCTCGGTCGAGCGCCTCGCCGAGCACGCCGGCGCGGGCGTTGCCGCCGCGCGCCTCGTGCCGGAAGGACTCGGCGAGCGCGAGGAACTCGCCGAGGCTGTCCCAGCGCAGGTAGTTCTCGGCGACCAACTGCTGCACGTGCTTCGGTGCCGAGCCGCCGGCGCCGGTCTCGAACAGGCCGCCGCCGTTCATCAGCGGCACCACGGAGAGCATCTTGGCCGAGGTGCCGAGCTCGAGGATGGGGAAGAGGTCGGTGTTGTAGTCGCGCAGCACATTGCCGGTGACCGAGATGGTGTCCTCGCCGCGTCGGATCCGCTCGACGGACAGCTTCGCGGCCTCGACCGGGGGCAGGATCCTGAGGTCGAGCCCGTCGGTGTCGTGCTCGCCGAGGTACTGCTCGACCTTGGCGATGAGGTTGGCGTCGTGGGCGCGCTCGCGGTCGAGCCAGAACACGGCAGGCGTCTGTGACTCGCGTGCCCGGGTGACGGCGAGTTTCACCCAGTCGCGGATCGGCGCGTCCTTGGTCTGGCAGGCGCGCCAGATGTCGCCGACGGTCACGTCGTGCGCGGTGAGCACCTCGCCGGATGACGTGACCACCTCCACCCGCCCGTCGGCCTCGACCTCGAACGTCTTGTCGTGGCTGCCGTACTCCTCGGCCTTCTGCGCCATCAGCCCGACGTTGGGCACCGAGCCCATCGTCGCCGGGTCGTAGGCGCCGTGCGCGCGGCAGTCGTCGATGA
>JBOFJB010000392.1:0-4078 GCA_051650465.1 Dermatophilaceae bacterium
ACGTTGCACTCCGGGTAGTAGGCGGCGGCGCACCCGCGCGGCGTCGGGTAGGCGACCACGCGGTAGTCGCGCACTGTGCGGTGGGAGCCGTCGGTCCACACCGACTCGACGTCGACGAGGCTGCCCGGATGCAGCCCGAGCGCGGCGATGTCGTCGGGGTGCACCAGCACCACCTGACGGCCGCCGGCGAGGCCGCGGTAGCGGTCGTCGTGGCCGTAGATCGTCGTGTTGAACTGGTCGTGGCTGCGCATCGTCTGCAGCAGTAGATGGCCGTCCGGCACCTCGAGCACCGCCAGCGGCGACACCGCGAACTCGGCTCGGCCAGAGGCGGTCTGGAAGGTGCGCGAGTCACGTGGCGGATGCGGCAGCACGAAACCACCCGGCCGGCGCACCTTCTCGTCATAGTCGTCGCACCCGGGCACCACCGCGGCGATGTGCTCCTGGATGACGGTGTAGTCCTCGGCCATCGCGTCCCAGTCGATGTGCGAGCCGGCCGGGCCATCGCCCAAGGTCGCCCCGGCGAGACGACAGACGATCCACGGCTCGCTACGCAGGTGCGGGCTCGCCGGCTCGGCCCGGCCCACCGAGAGGTGCACGCTCGACATCGAGTCCTCGACGGTGACCCCCTGCCAGCCGCTACGGCGCATGTCTTTCTCGGTGCGGCCGAGGCACGGCAGGATCAGCATCTGCTTGCCGGGCAGCACGTGCGTGCGGTTCGGCTTGGTGGCGACCTGCACGCTGAGCTCGAGGGAACGCAGCGCGGCGTGGGTGAAGTCCGAATCGGGGGTGGCTGCCGCGAAGTTGCCGCCGAGTCCGACGAGCACCCGCAGCCGGCGCTCATGCACGGCCCGGATGGTGTTCACCACGTCGAGACCGCGTTCGCGCGGTGGCTCGAACCCGAACTCCGACCGCAGCGCGTCGCCGAAGTGGGCGGGCAGCTTCTCGGAGATGCCCATCGTGCGGTCGCCCTGCACGTTGGAGTGCCCGCGCACCGGGCACAACCCGGCGCCCGGTGTGCCGATGTCGCCGCGCACCAGCGCGAGGTTGGCGATCTCCCGGATGGTCGCCACGGCGTGCCGGTGCTGGGTGAGCCCCATCGCCCAGCACCACACCGTGGCGCGGGAGGCGGCGAGCAGGTCGGCAACTCGCTCGATCTGGGACCGCTCCAGCCCGGTGGCGCGCGACACGTCATCCCAGTCGACGGCGGCGACGTGCTCGCGCCACGCGTCGAACCCGGTGGTGTACTCGTCGACGAACTCGGTGTCGACGGCATCCCGCTCCAGGAGCAGCGCGCCCAGGGCCTGGAGCAGCGCGAGGTCTCCGCCGATGCGGATCGGGAGGTACTCGTCAGCGAGCGGCTGGCCCCGGCCGACGAGGCCACGGATGGTCTGTGGGTTGTCGAACTTCATCAGCCCAGCCTCGGGCAGCGGATTGACGGCAACGATCTTCCCGCCGTTCCGTTTCGTGCGCTCCAGCGCGGTGAGCATGCGCGGGTGGTTGGTGCCGGGGTTCTGGCCGAGGATGACGACCAACTCGGCCTGGTGCACGTCATCCAGGCTCACCGAGCCCTTGCCGATGCCGATCGACTCGGCAAGTGCCACCGAGGTCGACTCGTGGCACATGTTCGAGCAGTCCGGGAGGTTGTTGGTGCCGAAGGCCCGGGCGAACAGCTGGAACGCGAACGCCGCCTCGTTGGAGGCCCGCCCGCTGGTGTAGAACGCAGCCTGATTGGGTGAGTCGAGGCCCTGGAGAGTTCGTGCCACCAGCCCGATCGCGTCATCCCAGGACACCGGCTCGTAGTGGGTTCCGTTCTCGCGGAACAGCATCGGCTCGGTGATCCGGCCCTGCTGGCCCAGTTGGTAGTCGCTCCACGTCGCCAGCTCGGCGACCGGATGCCGCGCGAAAAAGGCCGGGTCGGCGCGCCGCTTCGTGCCCTCCTCGGCCACCGCCTTGGCGCCGTTCTCGCAGAACTCCGCCACGCTGCGGTGCTCGGGGTCGGGGTCGGGCCAGGCGCAGCCCATGCAGTCGTACCCGTGGGCCTGGTTGAGATGACGCAGGGCGGAGGTCGCCCGCACCGGCCCCATCTGCCCGGCCGCACGGTTCACGGCGACCGCCACTCCCTCGATCCCTGCCGCCGCCGACCGGCGGCGGCGGGTGTCGACGTCGGTCGGGTCCACATCGGAGCAAGGTGCACCCCGCCAGGGCGCCAGCATCCGGGTCAGCCGTGAGGTGCGAGCCATGTCGTCCACTGTCTCACCGGTGCCGTCCTTGCCGCGCCGGTCCCGTCGGGGTCTGCTGCACTCTTGGCACCCGCCCGTCCCGGCGGCTCTCGGCCGGGGTGCCGTTCGCGCGCTCTGCTGCACCTTTGGCACCCCGCCCGTCCCAGCCGATCGCGGCCGGGGTGCCGGGCGGGGGGGTAACAACTCAGCCGGATGCCGCGGAGACCTCGCCCGCCGACCGGCCGGCGATCGAGGAGGAGACGTCGATGACCACCTTCCCGTGAGCACGGCCTGCCGCGACGTGGTCGATCGCTGCGGCCACGTCACCGAGGGCGAACCGGCGGTCGATCACCGGCTGCACGGCACCGGCATCCACCAGCTCGACCAGGCGGCGCAGGTCGGCGCCACGCTCGCTCGCGACGAGCATGACCAGCCGCTGGCGCACGAACGGCGAGAGCAGCGCCGCCCGCAGACCACGCTCGACCCCGCCGAACCACCGCCCGCCGGTCTCGGTGCCGACGATCACGAGCGCGCCGCGCGGGCCGAGCAGCCGCCGCAGTTCACGCACCGGCGCGGTGCCGCCGAGCACGAGCACGGCGTCGTAGCCGGTACCTCGCGCGTCGAGCGGCTCGCTGACCCGGTCGACCACGTCCGCCGCGCCGAGCGAGCGCGCGAGGTCGGCGCCACCCGGACCGCACACCGCGGTCACCCGGCCGCCGCGCGCGACAGCCACCTGCACGGCGTAGGTGCCGACCCCGCCGGACGAGCCGACGACGAGCACGCGCGAGCCCGGCACCACCCGGGCCGCCTCCACCGCTTGCAGCGCGGTCAGCCCCGACACCGGCAGCGCGGCGGCCTCGAGCGGGCCGATCGAACGGGGCGCGTGCGCCATCCGGCGGGCCGGCACCACGGCCAGTTCGGCACACGACCCACTCGCGGTACCGATCACCTCGTCGCCGACCGCGTAGCCGTTGACGCCCGAGCCGAGGGACATCACGACCCCGCTGAGGTCACGGCCGGGCACCGGGAACCGCGGCCGGCGCAGACCGAGACCGAGCCGGGCAACAAGCGGTAGCCCAGTCATCACGTGCCAGGAGCCCCGGTCGACAGCGGCGGCGTGCACGCGTACCAGCACCTCGCCTCGCCGCGGCTCGGGGGCAGGCAGGTCGGTGAGCCGGAGGCGTTCGCTCCCGCCGTAGTGCTGCTGGACGACGGCTCGCATGACATTCCTTACGCTGTAAGTCAGATCGGATGACGGCCACGGTAGCCTTACGCCGTAAGATGCCGCAAGCCGTTCGACGACAACCGTGCCGACCCGGAGCACAAGGGACAGCCGGAAGCGGAACCGGAAGGAGCGTCATCCATGCCTCGCCCGCCGCGCACGGCGCTGACCCGCGACCGGGTCGTCACCGCGGCCCTGACCCTCGCCGATGACCGCGGGCTGCCCGCCGCCTCCATGCGTGCGGTCGCCGCTCGCCTCGGGGTCGAGGCGATGTCGCTCTACCACCACGTGCGCGGTAGGGACGACCTGCTCGACGGCATGGTTGACGCCGTCTTCGCCGAGATCCACCGGCCAGCGGGTGGCGGTGACTGGCGAGGTGAGCTGCGGCGGCGGTCGGTGTCTGGACGCGAGGCGTTGCGCCGGCATCCCTGGGCCGCCGGTGTGATGAACTCCAGGCGCTCCCCCGGACCGGCGACGATCGCCCACCACGACGCCGTACTCGGCTGCCTGCGCACCGCCGGGTTCGACCTCCCGGCCACCGGCAGCGCCGTGGCCCTGATCGACGCGCACCTCTACGGTTTCGCGCTCCAGGAACTCGCCCTGCCCTTTGAGACCGAGGACGAACTGGCCGCCATTG
>JBOFJB010000393.1:0-4146 GCA_051650465.1 Dermatophilaceae bacterium
CCCAGGTGCGCATCGAGGCCGGTACCGCGGCGAGGTAGGCGGCATGGTTGCGGGCACTCTCGGCGACCGAGTCGCCACCGAACTTCTCCAGGGCGACATCGGCGAGCACCAGGGCGACCATGGCCTCAGCCACCACCCCCGCAGCCGGCACCGCGCAGACATCGGAGCGCTGGTGGTGCGCGGTCGCCGCCTCGGACGACGCCACGTCGACCGTGGACAATGCCCGAGGCACCGTCGAGATCGGCTTCATCCCGGCCCGCACCCGCAGCAGCCCGCCTACCGACATCCCGCCCTCGGTACCGCCGGCGCGGCCGGTCCGGCGCCGGATGACGCCCGCGGCGTCGCGCTCCATCTCGTCGTGTGCCTGCGATCCTCGACGGGCGGCGGTGCGGAAACCGTCGCCGACCTCGACGCCCTTGATCGCCTGGATCCCCATCAGGGCCCCGGCAAGCCGGGAGTCGAGCCGGCGGTCCCAGTGCGCGTGCGAGCCGAGGCCCGGCGGGAGCCCGGTGGCCACCACCTCGACGACGCCGCCGAGGGTGTCGCCGTCGCGGTGGGCGGCCTCGATCTCGGCGACCATCGCCGCTGACCCCGCAGCATCGAACGCGCGCACCGGGTCGGCGTCGAGGGCCGCCACGTCATCAGCAGCGGGCGGCGGCGCGTCGTCGCGCACCGACGCGGACCCGATCGCGACCGTGTGGGACACCAGTCGGATGCCGTACGCCTGCTCGAGGAACGCGCTCGCCACCGCGCCGAGCGCCACCCGTGCCGCGGTCTCGCGCGCCGACGCGCGCTCGAGCACGGGGCGGGCCTCGTCGAAGCCGTATTTCTGCATGCCCACGAGGTCGGCGTGCCCCGGCCGGGGCCGGGTCAGCGGCCGGTTGCGAGCGAGTTCACGCTCGGCGCCCACGTCGTCGGACGCGGCGAGGGACTCGGCGGTGACCGGGTCCGGACTCATCACCGTGCGCCACTTCGGCCACTCCGTGTTGCCGACCCGGATGGCGATCGGCGAACCCATGGTGACGCCATGCCGCACCCCACCGAGCAGTTCGACGTCATCCTGCTCGAACTTCTGGCGAGCGCCGCGGCCGTACCCGAGCCGGCGACGAGCAAGCGCTGCCGCGAGGTCGGCGGTGGTGACCCGGACCCCGGCAGGCATGCCCTCGACAGTGGCGACGAGCGCCGGTCCATGGGACTCCCCCGCGGTCAGCCAGCGCAGCATGTGCAGGATTCTCCCACGGGTGGCTCAGCCGCCGGCCAACGCTGCCACGATCCGGGACGTGCCCGCGACAGCGACCCAGGCCCCGAGACACATCGCCGGCCCGTAGGCGATCAGGGTCTTCAGGCCCACCCGTCGCAGCACCAGCATCGACGCCGCTGCGAGCCCGCCGACGAGGAAGCCGGCCGCCATCCCGACGAGCACGTGTTGCAGGCCGAGGAAGCCGAGCAGACCGCCGATGAGCGGGGCGAGCCGGACATCGCCACCCCCGACCCCACCCCCGGGAAGCAGCGCGAGGACGACGTACACCACCCCGAACACGGTCGCCCCGACGAGAGCCGTCAGCCAGCGCCGGTCGGCGGTGGCCAGCGATGCCAGCGCCAGCAGACCCGCGGTCGCCAGCCCAGCCGGCACGACAAGGCCGACCGGCAGCCGGTGCACGTCGAGGTCGATCCAGACCAGGCCGACGGTGAGCCAGGCGAACAGCAGGTACGCCGGGAGCGCGGCCCACGCGGCGAGGCCACCGACTCCCCAGGCGGCCAGGGCAGCGAGCGCGGCGGTGGCCGGTCCAGTCCACCAGGGGTGACCGGGGTCGTGCTCGGCGTCGTCCTCGACGATGCGGTAGCCGCCGGTGGCCAGTTCGCGACCAGTCACCGCCCCCAACAGCCCCATCACCGCAGCGGCCGCGACGACCACCCACCAGGACATCATCCTGCCTCCAGCGCGGCGCGTCCGGCAGCGGCCATGGCCGCCAGCGGCGCCTCGACACCGGTGAACCGCCGGAACTGCTCACCGGCCTGGTGCACCAACAGGTCCAGGCCGGACACCACGGTCATCCCGGCCGCAGTCGCGGCCCGCGCCACCGGGGTCGGCCACCCGGCGTAGACGACATCGAGCAACACTCCCGGATGACGATCGGGCACCCCGGCCGCGACCGCCGCCGCCGCCGGCGGAGGCACCGTCGAGACCACGACCTGGTCTGCTGTCGTGAGCCACGGCCCGAGGCCGGCCACTGAACCGCTACGGACACCGATATCGAGCCCGAGCGCCCAGGACAGCAAGTCGGCAGCCTTGCCGGTATCGCGGGCCCGAACAGTGAGGGTGGTGACGCCGAGCCGGGCGAGTGCGACCACCGCCGAGCGCGCGGTCGCGCCGGCCCCGAGGATCAGCGCGCGTTCGGGGCTCGCGCCGAGGTGCGGTCGGAGCGCACCAGACACCCCGGCGACGTCGGTGTTGGTGGCGTCCCAGCCGCCGTCCAGCCGACGCACCAGAGTGTTGGCGGTCCCGGCGAGGCGGGCCACGTCATCGACATCGGTGGCCACCTCGAGCGCAGCCTCCTTCAGCGGCATCGTCAGCGAGAGCCCGCGCCACTCGACTCCGAGAGCGCCGAGATGCCCGGCGAGACCGTCGACGCCGACCTCGTAGGCGTCGTAGCGCCAGTCACCCAGGCCGACAGCGATGTAGCCCGCCCGATGCACGACGGGCGAGAGCGAATGGGCCACCGGGGACCCGAGGACGGCGGCCCTCAGCACGCGTCCCGGTTTGCCGAGCACCAAGCGTTGAACTCCTCGACGTTCCGGTCGTGCTCCAGTTGGGTGTTCGCGAATTTGGTCTCGCCGGTGCTCGGGTCGACCGTGACGAAGAAGAGCCAAGCGCCATCCGCGGGTGCCACCGCCGCCTCGATCGAGGCCTTGCCCGGGCTGCCGATCGGCCCGGGCGGCAGGCCCGGCTTGAGATAGGTGTTGTACGGGCTGGCCGAGGCGCGCTGCTCGTTGGTGGTGCTCGCCTTTCCGCGCTGCTTGACGGCGAAGTGCACCGTGGAGTCCATCTGCAGCAGGCCAGCGGTGGGCGAACCACCCTGGAGCCGGTTGAGGATGACGCGGGCCACCTTGGCGCGGTCGGCGTCGCCGTTGACCTCGCTCTCGACGATCGAGGCTGTGGTCAACGCCCGTTCCCACTCCTGACGGGGAACTCCGACCTCGCCGAGGACCTGCAGGGTCTGAGCGACCATTGCCGCCAACTGCTCGGTCGGAGTGTCCTGTTCGCTGAACTCGTAACTCGACGGGAAGAGCCATCCCTCGATGTTGCCCTGCGCTTCGGGTGGCAGCCCGATGGCCGCAGTGTTCTTGGCGGCCGCCTGATACTCGGCGACCGGGGCGCCGGACTCTTTCGACAGCAGTGCGAAGATCTCCGACGCCCACAAGCCTTCACGGACGATGATGCCGCCCGCCGTGAGGTTGGCCGGGTCGGTCAGCGCACGGAACGCGTCGGCGCCGGTCATCCCGCGCAGCATCGCATACGTTCCCGACCGGATGCCGGCGGCGGACTCCTGGTCGGCGGTCGCCACCCGCAGGTAGGCGATCCGGGTCTTCGTCACGCCGGCGTCACGCAGCGCGGTGGCGATCTCCTCGCCGGTGTCGCCAGGCTTGACGACGATGTCGACCGCACCCGACCCGGGTCCGGCGAAGTCGACCTCTTGCTGCTCCGGCACACCACCGTCGAACACTCCGCTCATCGCGGGCACCACGGTGTTCCAGGCGAAGTACCCACCACCGAGGACGAGAACGGCGAGGACCAGCAGGACGGTGAACCGCCGTGGCCCACGCTGCCGCCGACGTCGGCGGTGATGGTGGTGGATCTCGCGGCGCGACCGCACCGCGAGCGCCGTCGTGCCTTCCTCATCGCCGAAGATCGCCTCGGCGATGTTCTGGTTCGTCACGTCCTGCCCTTCGTCCGTGGCTTGCGCCCCGACGTCGAGACCCGCTCCCCAGGAGGTGACCCGGAAGCGCGCTCGGCGTCGAGAGCCGTCTGGAGGATCAGCACTGCCGCGGCCTGGTCGACCACGGACCGCTGACGCCGGCCCACGACTCCGCTGTCGCGGAGTAAGCGGTGCGCGTCGACGGTGGTGAGCCGCTCGTCGACCAGCC
>JBOFJB010000394.1:0-2548 GCA_051650465.1 Dermatophilaceae bacterium
GGAAGTCGAGCCACGCGTCCGCCCAGATCGGGTGGCCGGGGAGGTGCCGGTCGTTCATCAATGGCCGCATGATCTTCACGAACTCGTCCCACGCGTCGACCCAGTGCGCCTCTGCGTCGGTCAGGTCGCACCCGGGGACATTGTGCGAGTCGTCGAGGAGATCCTCCAGGTGCCAGTGCTCGCGTGGATCGAACAGTTCCGTCGACCCCGCGGTGCGGGGAAAGCGATCCGCCATCGTGGCTACCGGGGTGGGGCCGTCCGGCGTGCTGTGCCGACCCACCAGATGCGGCGCGCGCGTCGCGGTGATGAAGACTCGCTCACGCACCTGAGGCGCTCCACCAAGATGCGGTGGGAGGAGGTGAGGGGAGAACACTGCAGGCCGATCGCTCACGTGGTACCCCTCGTCGCGAAGGGTTTCGATGATGACGTTCCACTCGTGCTCGTGCCGGGGGCCGATCAGGTTCCGGACGTTCTCGAGCATGACGATGCGTGGGCGCTGAGACGTGATGATGCTGGCAATGGTGAAGAACAGCGTGCCCCGGGATTCATCCATGCCTCGTTGGGCCCCGGATTTGGAGAACGGCTGGCACGGGAATCCGGCACAGAGCACGTCGTGGGGCGGCACCTCCATGACGCCACGGTCGTGATCGGCATCCAGGGTGATGTCGCCGTGGTCGTTCGCACCGAGGGCCGAGTGGCCCCAGTTCGCCTCGTAGACCCGCCGCGCCTGGCGGTCGATCTCGACCGCGTACACGCACTCGCCGCCCATGGCCTTCAGTGCCGCGTGGAAGCCACCGACACCAGCGAACAAGTCGACGAAGCGGAACGGTGAGGTCACGCAGATACGCTAGTCCAGCTCGAGCTGATGTTCGGTACCCGGGGGCAGCGTGTTGCTGGAACGCGAGCGTTCGGCGCACCTGCCGGTCGGTCAACCGGGTCGGACGCGCCCGGACAATCCAGTGGCGCGGCGGTCGAGGCGGGGGCAGCCGGCACACTCGCGACAGTCCGGGAGCGCATAGAGGAGACAGCATGAGATCCGTGCCGGGACGGTGGCACCGACGTCGACCCCGGCAACCGTCTCGGCGGTGCGGCGCGCCTCCGCCCACAGGTCGCCGACCATGCCACTCCGGGTGCGTGGACCGAGCCGGACCAGCGACGTGAAGCCATGCGCCAGTGGCATCGCGACCGAGCGGTAGTCGAGCTCGGCACGGTCGAGGCGGACGACGAGCGGGGCGTCATCCGGCTCAAGTCCAGTGAGCCGCACGGTCTCCGGCACGAGGTTCGCACCGAGGGTGAAACTGAGTTCACCGAGCAGGCTGCGCCACGGACCGCTCGCCGCAGCCTGGGCAGCCGTGTGGGCCGGCACTTGGAGGAGCCACTGCAAGACGAAGGCCGAGGCGACCTGTGGCGGCGCGACGCCGTCGTACCACCGCAACTGGAGAGCGTGCAGGTCGTGTTGCCAGTGTTCAGTCGCCGGCTCGAGCCGATGCCGTCGTGCCGGGCCTGTCCCGGTGAACCGCAGCCAGGGATGCCGACGGGTCATCAGCCGCGCGGCCTCGGAAAGCGAAGGCGCGACCTCCTCTCGATGTGAGGAGGCCGCGCCCGTGCGGTGTTCCGGCTGGGTCAGGAGTGCGCCTTGTCGTAGGCGCCTTGGATCTCGGCGGAGATGCGGCCGCGGTCGCTCACGGTGTACCCCTTGGACCGGGCCCACTCCCGCACCGCTCCGAGGTCAGACTTCGTGGCTGAGCCTTTCGACCCCGCAGTGCGGGTGTTGCGGCGCCCGCCGGTGCGCTCGGCGTGCCCGATCCAGACGGCGAGTTCGTCGCGCAGTTTTTCCGCGTTGGACGAGGTGAGGTCGATCTCGTAACTGACACCGTCGAGCGAGAACGACACGGTCTCGTCCGCGGTCGACGACTTGTCGAGATCGTCGACGAGGAGAACCTGGACCTTCTTGGCCATTTCTGTTGCCTTTCGAGGAAAAGAGAGCGGTACGCGACGATACGGTCGGTAATGGAAACCGTATCAGCCCAGTGAGTCTCCCGCAGCGTACGACGTTGCCGATCTCCGGATATTCGGATGACGATTGTTGCCCTACGGAATCCGTGGAGAAAGTTCTCCGAACGGGATCACTTGCCGGTGCCGGCATCGTCCGCATCAGCATCGTCCGAAACAGCGCGGTCGTCCGAGTCGGCGCGGTCCTGTTCGGCATCGAGTTGTGACTGGGCGAGGCGCTCGCGACGGTCGCCCTCCATCATTGCCTTGATGATGAAGTAAAAAAGCGCCGCAACCCCGATCGTGGGCACGATCGCCGCAAGGTAGTCGCTGACGTCATCCACCTCACACCTCCGGCTTTACGTGCGGGAAGAGGATGGTCTCGCGGATGTTCGCGCCCGTGAACAACATGACCAGACGGTCCACTCCGACGCCGAGCCCGCCCATTGGGGGGGCTCCGTACTCGAGAGCGCGAAGAAAGTCCTCGTCGAGTTGCATTGCCTCGGCGTCGCCGCCCGCGGCGCGTAGCGACTGCTCGGTCAGTACGGCCCGCTGG
>JBOFJB010000395.1:0-4768 GCA_051650465.1 Dermatophilaceae bacterium
ACCGTCGTCATCCGCCGACGGTGAGCCGCACCCCGGGTCGGACGCCCCACTGCACCATCGACCCGGCCTCCGCCTCGACCGTCGAGGCGGCTCGCCAGCGCGGGCGCGTCATCCCCACCCACGGTCGCAACGTGGCGACCCGCAGCACCCGGCCGCCGCGATCGAGAACCGCGACGTCGATCGAGTAGCGCATCCCCACCATGTGCACGCTCGGGCATGAGGTGATCCACAGGGCCCCGTCGATGCCGTCAGTACCGAGCAGCCCTCGGCGACGAGTCGCCGGGGTGTCGGCCACGGCAAGCGGGGTCACGTCCCGGCCATCGACGAGCAGCCGCCGAGGCCCCGCCGGATGACGCGTGCGGCTCGCCATCACCCGGCGGCCCTGCTCATGGCGAGCGCGCCGGGTGCCCCGATGACGAGGATGGTGCCCACCACGAGGTGCGGTCCGAAGGCCAGGTGGGTGCGGCGAGTGCCTCCGCGGGCAAGCACGAGCCAGAGGCCGTGGGCCCCTGCGGTGACGAACGCGAGCACCGTCGCGACCACGACGTGCGCCCAGGACAACGGGCCGAGCAGCAAACCCAGGACCACGGCGAGTTTGGCATCGCCGAGCCCCATCCCCGCGCCCGAGCCGACGAGTTCGCCGAGAACGACATTGGCGAGGTAGAACGCGCCGAGCGCCAGCCCAGCGAGCACTCCGGCGACGAGCGGGTCGGCGGTGCGCTCGACCGCGGCGACGAGCGCAACGCCGAGCAGCGCGGCAACGATGCCGGGCCGCACGAAACGGTCGGGCAGCCGGTGGGTGTCGATGTCGATCGCGGCCAACCCGACGAGAAACGGGACGAACGCCAACAGGACTCCACCGAGCGTTGGTCGCGGACCGAACTGGCCGGCCGCGACAACTGCGGCCGCGACTGCGACGGCGACCGGCACCCACCGGACCGAGCGCAGCGGCAGGTCGCGCTCGTCGTCGTAGCGGTACCCGCGACGGCTCAGCGCGCGGGCGAGGAGTACCCCGAGGGCCAGCCCGCCGCCGGCTCCGGCGGCGCCCAGGACCACCGCGTTCATGACGAACAGCTGGTGCGTCGCGCGGTCCAGTCGGTGCCGTTCCACGCTTCGGGCGCGGGTGCGCGCATCACCTGGGCGAGGCCGGCTTCGACGGGGTCGGCGTTGGGGTCGGCGGTACCGACCACCCCGGCCGGGCGCTGCCTCGTGACGTAACCGCCGGTGACGGCGGCCTCCCGGAAGGCAGTGCCAGCATCCACGAAAGATCCTGCTGCAGAGCCGGACTCGCGGGGTGGCGCACCCGGGACGACGCTCGACCCGACGGCCGCAGCGAGGTCGCTCACCACGGTGCCGTCGTCGCCGGAGCCGGTGTCCAGGTGGGTGACGAAGAGTTCACCGGATGGCGCCGCCGCGCCGTCCGCGGTGACCTCCCGGTCGGTGACCGTGCGTACCGCGAGCAGGTTGCCGCGTGCGTCGCGGTCGAGCTGGAGGAGCATCGGCACGACATCCTCTGCACGGTCGACCCCCTCGGTGCGTTCGCGCACCCCGACGTACTCGGTGGTCGAGCCGTCGTCGCGGGTGAGGACGCCGAGCGCCTCACCGCCGGCATCCAGGGCCAATGTCTGTTCATAGGCGTTGAGCGAGAGGCCGGCCCGCGCGCTGCGGTCGGCGAACACGGCATCCGGCTCTGGGTCGTCTCCGCTGGAGGTGCGGCCGGATGCCGCGCCGGCGACCCGGGCAAGGGGGCCGTCGCTCCCGACGAGTGAGCCGGACCAGACCCGCTCGCGGTCGCCGGCGAGGATCTCGGCGAGCGCTGCGGTGGAGCCAGCGGTGTAGACCTCGCCGGAACCGCCACGCAGGAAGGTCTCGGCACCGTCCGCGGCCGGTCCGAAAGCGTCCTCGACCCAGGTCGGCGAGGATGCGGCGCCCTGGGTGGCCCGCGGTCCATCGGACGCGCCGGAGACGTGATACGTGCCGTCGCCCATGACCGCGACCACCAGGTTCGAGCCGCCCGAGCCGCCGGTATCGCTTGCGCTCGACCCCGGTACCGGCACCGACCCGCGAACCGGCCCGGCCGCTCCCGCTGGAGCGCCGATACACCGGTCCGAGCCGGCCGCGCTCCCGCTGGACCCGCCGGGCTCCGACCCGCAGTCCCGACCGCCGGTGATCTCACAGAACGCCCGGCCCGTCTGCTCGGCGGCGCGATCCCCGCTGAGCGTGACCGCGATCGCGCCGACCACAGTGCCGACGACCAACATCACGCCGAGAACTTCGAGCGAGGAGATGCCGGCCTCGGCGCGTCGGGGCGACAGCGGGCGACAGGTAACTGGACGGTCCACGGCGTCATCCTCTCTCGCGGCGGGCTCGGCCGACGAGGGCCCACGGGCCCGGTGTCGGCCCGGCCAGACCATCAATCCGTCAGGGCGAAGGTGCCCATCACCCCAGGTACCTGGGAGGTGGCGAAGTCGTCAGCGGGTGCGTAGCCGACGACGTTGAGGATGGTCTTCCGTGGGCCCTGGACGAACAACTGCCAGACCTCGCGGCGCATCTCGTCGCCCCGGGAGTTCTCGGCCCACTGGACGAGAACCCCGGGCGTCTCCGAACCCGGCCAGGTCACCGCCGACCGCACCGGGATGATCTGGCTCTCCCGCAGCCGCTGCTCGAGGCGGTAACTCTGCTCGAGCAGCGGCGCTGCAGGGCTCCGGTCCACCACCACCGACACCGCCGCACGGCTCGGCCCCGACGGTGACGGCTCGCTCCACCGGGCGATCTCACCGTCCTCGCCGAGAGCGCGGCGGGCCTCTTCCCACTGCGCGGGCACGGCGATCGACCACTCCGCATCATCGACGACCCGGCTCCCCACCGGCGGGACCGCGATCGATGTGGGGGATGCCGACGGCGTGTCAGTCGGAGCGATGTCCGAGCCGGCGAACGGCTCGTCTGATGAGCATGACGCCGCGGCTATCACCAGCGCCGCGGCCCCGACGGCCACCGTCCGCGACGTGGGCGGGACGCGCGACGTGCGCGAGGCGTCGCGGGCGGTCGTCATCCGAGTCACGACGCGCGCTGGAGGACAGCGCGGAAGCCGGTCGCCTCCTGGGTGAGCCGGTCGGCCGTGCAGGTGTACCTGACCGACCCGGTGCCGGGCTTGAGTTCTTGCTGTTGTGGCTTGCTGTTCTCAGTGGTGACAGTGAGCGTGCCCGAGGCTGACCGCAGGCTGAACGACATCGTCCCGCTCTGCGCCGTGATGTCGTAGACGACGGTGCCGGCGTAGATGGCCGTGCCGGCGCCCTGCTCGGTGGTGACCGTGGCCGGCTTCGACCCGTAGGTGACCGTCTCGGTGCCGTCGGCGGCGATCTTCACCGTGCGGTCGATGCCGGTCATGGTGACCTTGCCGTCCTTGGTGTCGGCGCTCTCGGAGTGCTCCACGGTGCGCCAGGTGCCGACGACGCACGAGTCGACCGCTCCGCCGCCTTGGGGGGTCGCCCCACCGGGCGCGCCATCGGGCGCCGGCGCTCCCGGCGCCGGCGCTCCCGGCGCCTGCCCTGGCGGACCGGCCCCCGGGACGCCGGTACCGGGTCCCGCCGTGTCGCTCATCGCGATACCAGTCACCAGCCCGCCGACGAAGGCGAGGATGACGACCACGACCACACCCAAGGTCAGCGCCACCACCACCCAGGTCCGTGGACCCCGCTGCTGGTCGTGCTGGCTCTGGCCGTGCTGGACGGCGTACGGCCCCTGCTGGACGGCGTACTGCGGTTGCTCCATAGTGACTCTCCCCGATCGGCCCGCTGCTCACCCTGCCATGTCGCTGCTGGTTCCGGGAACCGCATCAACCGCTTGCCCGGCCCTGCGGCCGGGACCGGGTCAGCGCTCCTCGTCGCCAGCGATGAACGCCTCCAGCCGGGACCGGCCGATGTCGTCGGGGCGCTGCTCCGGCGGCGACTTCATCAGGTACGACGAGGCCGACAACAGCGCACCGCCGATGCCGCGGTCCTTGGCGATCTTCGCCGCGCGGATCGCGTCGATGATGATGCCGGCCGAGTTGGGCGAGTCCCACACCTCGAGCTTGTACTCGAGGTTGAGTGGCACGTCGCCGAACGCGCGGCCCTCGAGACGCACGTACGCCCACTTGCGGTCGTCGAGCCAGGCGACGTAGTCGGACGGGCCGATGTGCACGTTGCGGTCCTCGACCTTGCCCGCCAGCGCACCGGTGAGGTTGGAGGTCACGGCCTGGGTTTTCGAGATCTTCTTCGACTCCAGCCGCTCGCGCTCGAGCATGTTCTTGAAGTCCATGTTGCCGCCGACGTTGAGCTGGTAGGTGCGGTCCAGTTGCACGCCGCGGTCCTCGAACAGCTTCGCCATCACCCGGTGCGTGATGGTCGCGCCGACCTGGCTCTTGATGTCGTCGCCGATCACCGGAACGCCGGCCGCCTCGAACTTCGCGGCCCACTCGGGGTCGGAGGCGATGAACACCGGCAGCGCGTTGACGAACGCGACACCGGCGTCGATCGCGCACTGCGCGTAGAACTTGTCGGCCTCCTCCGAGCCGACGGGCAGGTACGACACGAGCACGTCGACCTCGGCCTCGCGCAACGCGGCAACCACATCGACCGGCTCGGCCGAGGACTCGTCGATCGTCATCCGGTAGTACTTGCCGATGCCGTCGAGGGTGTGGCCGCGCTGGACGACGATGCCCGTGGTCGGCACCTCGGCGATCCGGATGGTGTTGTTCTCGGAGGCGTTGATGGCTTCGGCGAGGTCC
>JBOFJB010000396.1:0-10786 GCA_051650465.1 Dermatophilaceae bacterium
ACCGGGCGCACCCCGAGCGCATGCCGCACCCCACGAACCACCGGCTCCGGCATCCCCCGGAGCGCGGCGAGTTGGGCATCGCTGAAACCGTGCCGCTTGGCGAGCCGGAGCAGGTCGGGAACGAGCTCAGGCGCGGCAGTCACGGCATCCGCGACGTCGTTGATGAGCGCCACCTGGTCGAGGAACCACGGGTCGTAGCCGGTGACGTCGTGGACCTCCTCGACCGAGAGCCCACCGCGCAACGCCTGCTGCACGTGCTGCAGCCGGCCATCGGTGGGGCGGCGGGCGGCGTCCAGCAGGCGCCGGGCGTCATCCGACGTCGGCTGCGGGCCGTCCCAGTGGAAACTGCTGCCGTTCTTCTCCACCGACCGCAGCGCCTTCTGCAGCGCCTCGGTGAAGCACCGGCCGATCGCCATCGCCTCGCCGACCGACTTCATCGTCGTGGTCAAGGTCGGGTCGGCCGCCGGGAACTTCTCGAACGCGAACCGCGGCACCTTCACCACGACGTAGTCGAGGGTCGGCTCGAAACTCGCCGGGGTCTCGCGGGTGATGTCGTTGGGCACCTCGTCGAGGGTGTAGCCGATAGCCAACTTCGCGGCGATCTTGGCGATCGGGAACCC
Source organism: Dermatophilaceae bacterium (assembly GCA_051650465.1). GTDB lineage: Bacteria > Actinomycetota > Actinomycetes > Actinomycetales > Dermatophilaceae > JBOFLG01. Next base: position 621 of record JBOFJB010000396.1, read on the forward strand.
GGTGGCCTTGCTCGCCAGCGCGCTCGACCGGGACACCCGCGGGTTCATCTCGATGACGACCACCCGGCCATCGGCCGGGTCGATCGCGAACTGGATGTTGCAGCCGCCGGTGTCGACGCCGACCTCGCGGATGATCGCGATCGAGACGTCGCGCAGCCGCTGATACTCGCGGTCGGTGAGGGTCAGTGCCGGGGCGACGGTGATCGAGTCCCCGGTGTGCACCCCGACCGGGTCGACGTTCTCGATGGAACACACGATGACCACGTTGTCGGCGTGGTCGCGCATCACCTCGAGCTCGTACTCCTTCCACCCGAGGATGGACTCCTCGAGCAACACCTCGGTGACCGGGCTGTACTGCAGCCCGGCACCGGCGATGCGGCGCAACTCGGCCTCGTCGTAGGCGAACCCGGAACCGAGACCGCCCATGGTGAACGACGGCCGCACCACCACCGGGTAACCGAGGTCGGCTGCGGCGGTGAGCACGTCATCCATCGAGTGGCAGATGACGCTGCGTGCCGACTCGGCGCCGCAGCGCTGCACGACACCTTTGAACCGTTCGCGGTCCTCGCCGAGCCGGATCGCCTCGACGTCCGCGCCGATGAGCGGGCAACCGTACTTCTCCAGCACCCCGCGGTCGTGTAACTGCATCGCGCAGTTCAGCGCGGTCTGCCCGCCGAGCGTGGCGAGCACCGCGTCGGGCCGTTCCTTGGCGATGATCTTCTCGACGATGTCGGGCGTGATCGGCTCGATGTAGGTGGCGTCGGCGAACTCGGGGTCGGTCATGATCGTGGCCGGGTTGGAGTTGACCAGGATGACGCGCACGCCTTCCTCGCGCAGCACCCGGCAGGCCTGGGTGCCGGAGTAGTCGAACTCGCACGCCTGGCCGATGACGATCGGCCCCGAACCGATGACCAGCACACTGGTGATGTCGTCCCGCTTCGGCATCAGGCAACTCCGGTAACCAATAGGTGAAGGCCGCTCACGAACTGGCGAAAACTCGCCGAACTCGAACGGTCTGGGTCGAGGTTCAGGTGGGGGCCGACCGCCTGGGCCACGCGTACCTTCGGCAGGCCGCCCTGGTGATAGCCCGCGTTCTGGAGAACACGTTCGAGCGCTTCCCAGGTACCCCCGCCGATCGCGTCTGGGTCACGAAAACGGCGGCCGCTCACGTGCTTCTCGGACAACCGCGGGTAGACCTGACGCAGGGCTGCGACATCGCCCAGCAGCCACGCCGCTAGCTCCTCGACAGCGATCCGAGCAATGAACCCGCCGGGCCGAGCGTTCCTGACCGAGGCAACGGAGAGGCCCGCATCTCGAGCGAATCTGGTCATCCGGGCCGCGAGCTCGACACAGTCGTCACTGTCTCGATCGACGACCACGCACACCCGTAGGTCCTGATGTTGGCGAATTCTTGAATACGACCGGAGACGCTCCGGCACATTCTTCAACAGGTTCTTCTTCCCGTTGAAGGTGTAGACCTGATAGGACAACGTCGGATGGAGTTGCGGAACAACTGCGTCGAGCAGACTCTCCATCGAAGGCTCCTCCACGAGGAACACAACATGGAGCGTCACCGGACATCTCCGGCGCTAGTCGAGAAGGCTGGACCGCCCCGTCCGGGATCGGCCGCCGAGAAGTACCCCTCGTTCCACAGGTCACCCAGGGACCCGCCAGCTTCGACCATTGCCATGACCATCCGGTCGTCGCTCGCCCTCGCGATTGTCGCGAAGCCGGTGTCGTCCCGTTGAATGGCCCACAGTTCACGTGGCCGCACGGCGCCAAGGAACTCCGGCGAGTGCGTGGTCACCAGAACTTGAGATGTCCCCGACACCTCGCGGATTTCCTCGGCAAGCGGCCGGAGCAATTTCGGATGTAACTGGTTCTCGGGCTCTTCGATGCCGATGACAGCGAACGGCTCGGGGTCGTTCAGCACCGTGAGGTAGGCGAGCATCTTCATCGTGCCGTCGCTCGCGAAACGCGACAGGACCGGCTCGGCGAAGGGCCGGTCTTTCAGCCGGAGCAATAGGCGCCCATCGGAGAGGTGCTCAGGAAGCACACTCTCCAACTGCGGAACCCGAGCGGCGAGCACTCCGAAAATCGCGTCAAGTCGCTCCGGGTCGTTCTCCTTGAGAAACTGGATGACGTTGGCGAGGTTGTCCCCGGACTGGCTTAGACGCGGCTCGGGGCCGGCGTTCGGCGTGGCCCGTGTCCCGTCGGCCGACACGTACGAGAGGTACCAACCCTGGATGAAGTCCCGAAGCGCCTTGACCCGTGGGTGGCTCTTCAGCTGGCCCAGAGCCGACACCGCAAGGAGATCAGGTGTCGCCAGAGACTCCTCCTCGTACTGGCGTCGATCCTCGTCGTACACGCGACCCTCACCTCGCGTGAAGGCCAGGATGTCGCGTGGTCGACCCGACCCAGGCGCGGTACTCCACGACAGCTTCTCAGACTCCACGACCGGCGCGGGACCGAGCTGGCCGACCGACAGGCTGTAGGTGACCAGCCGCTCCTTTCCGTTGTAGTCCGGAGCTTTGTACTTCAACTCGAAGGAGACTGGGCCGTCCTCCCCTCGACTGCGAATGGCACCGATGCGGTTCCGCGAATCCCAGGCCGGCCGAAGGCCGTCGGTGAAACTCTCCTTGAGGAAGGCGAAGACGTCGAACACCGTCGACTTGCCACTGCCGTTCGCTCCGCACAGCACGGTCAACGGGGTGACATCCTTGAAGGTGACATCTTTGAGAACGCGGAAGTTCCGAATTGTGAGCTGCTCGATCCTCACCTCTTACTCCCATCCATCAGGTCAGCGAATCTGTCGAAGAGGTAGGCGGCGTCGTGCGGGCCAGCGGCCGCCTCGGGGTGGTACTGCACCGAGAACGCCACCAGCCGGTCATCCCGGCGCACCTCGAGACCCTCGACGACATCGTCATTGAGGCAGACGTGGCTGACCCGCACCCGGCCGAACTCGGTATCGGTATGGCCATCGAGCGGGGCATCGACGGCGAACCCATGGTTGTGCGCAGTGACCTCGACCTTGCCGGTGGTGCGGTCCAGCACCGGCTGGTTGATCCCGCGGTGGCCGTACCTGAGCTTGTAGGTACCAAACCCGAGCGCGCGACCGAGGATCTGGTTGCCGAAACAGATGCCGAAGTACGGGATGCCGTCGCGGAGCACCCCGCGCACCAACTCGGCCTGGGCCTGCGCTGTCGCCGGGTCGCCCGGGCCGTTCGACATGAAGACCCCGTCCGGGGCGAGCGCCCGGACGTCGTCGACGGTCGCCGTGGCCGGCAGCACGTGCACCTCGATGCCGCGCTCGGCCATCATCCGCGGCGTCATCGACTTGATACCGAGGTCGACCGCCGCAACGGTGAACCGCTTCTCCCCCACCGCCGGAACGACGTACGCCTCGGCCGTGGTGACCTCCTCGGCGAGCGCCGAGCCGGCCATCGGCGGGGCGCCCTCGACGGTGGCGAGGAGCCGCTCGGGAGATGCTGCGGCGTCATCCCCGCTGAACACGCCGACGCGCATCGCGCCACGCTCGCGCAGGTGCCGGGTGAGCGCCCGGGTGTCGACCTCGCAGATGCCGACCACGCCCTGGGCGTCGAGTTCCTCCTCCAGGCCACGGCGAGAACGCCAGTTCGACGGCCGGAGCGCCGCGTCGCGGATGACGTAGCCGCTCACCCAGATCCGAGAAGACTCGTCATCCTCGTCGTTCCACCCGGTGTTGCCGACGTGCGGCGCCGTCATCACCACCACCTGTCGGTGATAACTCGGGTCGGTGAGCGTCTCCTGGTAGCCGGTCATCCCGGTGGAGAACACGGCCTCACCGACCGTGGTGCCGCGGCGGCCGAACGCGCGGCCGGTGAAGGTACGGCCGTCCTCCAGCACCAGGACGGCAGGTTCGCGGGTGGTCAACACGGGGCGAGTTCTCCTTCATGAGCGGTGAGGCGACCGCGCCGGATGGTGGCGTGCACCGCACCGACGAGGGTGCGGTCATGCCAGGGCGTGTTGCGGGACAGCGACCTCGATGAGTCGCGATCGACAGTGACCGAAGCCGTCGGGTCGACGAGCACCAGGTTGGCGGGCTCCCCCGGAGCGATCGGCCGGCCGTGACTGCCAAGGCCAGCGATCCTGGCCGGGTTCGCCGACATCACCTCCGCGAGGTGCGCCCACGGCATCCGGCCATCCCGGACGAGCAGGTCGTGCACGACCGCGAACGCGGTCTCCAGGCCGAGCATGCCGAACGCGGCATCCTCGAACGCATGCTCCTTGTCGTGCCGGGCGTGCGGGGCGTGGTCGGTGGCGACCGCGTCGAGAGTGCCGTCGAGCAGTCCGTCGCGCAACGCCAACTGATGCTCGGTCGGGCGCAGCGGTGGGTTGACCTTGTAGGTCGGGTCGTAGCCGCCGACGAGCTCGGTGCCGAGCGCCAGATGGTGTGGCGTGACCTCGGCGGTGACCGCGATGCCACGCGCCTTGGCCCACCGGATGACGTCGAGGCCCTCGGCAGTGCTGACGTGCGCCACGTGTACCCGGCTGTTGGTGTGCTCGGCGAGCATGACGTCACGGGCGATGATGCTGGACTCGGCGACCGCCGGCCAGCCGGTGAGACCGAGCCGGCCGCTCACCTCACCCTCGTGGCAACAGGCACCGGCCCCGGCGAGATCCGAGTCCTGGGCGTGCTGGGAGACCACACCGCCGAAGGCGCGCACGTACTCCAACGCTCGCCGCATCACCCGCGCATCGGCGACGCACCGGCCGTCGTCGGAGAAGACCGTGACGCGGGCCCGGCTGCGATGCATGAGGCCGAGTTCGGCGAGTTCGGCGCCGGCCAGACCCTTGGTCACGGCGCCGACCGGCACCACATCGACGAGCCCGCAAGCCGAGCCGAGGTCGAGCACTCGCTCGGCGGCCTCGGCGGTGTCGGTGACCGGCGTCGTGTTCGCCATCGCGAGCACCGCGGTGAACCCACCGGCGGCAGCCGCAGCCGAGCCGGTGGCGACGGTCTCGGCATCCTCCCGGCCGGGCTCCCGCAGATGAGTGTGCAGGTCGACAAATCCGGGGAGGAGCACCAGGCCGTCGGCATCCAAGCGCTCGGTGCCGGCCGGCAGGTCAGCCGCCGCGCCGGGCCCGACCATGGCGACCCGGCCAGCGACGATGAGCACGTCCGCGGCATCCCCACCGAACACTCTCGCCCCGGTCACCAGCAGGTCTTGCGACGCGTGGGCTCCGCGAGGAGGGCGGGTGTGCTCCGCGGTCATGCAGCGACCCCCTCGCCCGCCAGGAGGTGGTACAACACGGCCATCCGCACCGCGACTCCGGCACTCACCTGGTCGAGCACGAGACTCTCTGCAGCATCCGCGGCGTCGGCGCTGATCTCCAGACCGCGGTTCATCGGCCCCGGGTGGCAGATCACGGCGCCCGGGTTAGCGGCGGTCAGCACGCGCAGGCGATCCCGGGTGAGGCCATAGCCGACGGTGTACTCGCGCGGTGTCGGAAAGAAGCCTCCCGTCATCCGTTCGCGCTGCACCCGCAACATCATCACCGCGTCGGGACCGCCAGCGAGCACCTCGTCGACGTCGTGGCTCAGGGCGAAGTTGTCAGCCGTGGCCCACGATCGGATGCCGCTCGGCATCAGAGTCGGCGGGGCGACCAGCGTGACGCGCGCGCCGAGCGTGCGCAGTGTGATCGCGTTGCTTCGGAACACCCGGCTGTGCGTGAGGTCACCGACGATCACGACGTGGCGGCCCTCGAGGTCGCCGAGCCGCCGCTCCATCGTGTAAGCGTCGAGCAGCGCCTGAGTCGGGTGCTCGTGAGCGCCGTCGCCGGCATTGACCACACACGCGTCGACCCACTGGGCCACCTGGTGGCAGGCCCCACTGGCCGAGTGGCGCACCACCAGCGCGTCGACCGCCATCGCATCGATCGTGCGCACCGTGTCCCGCAGCGACTCGCCCTTGCTCGCCGAGGATCCCTTGCCGGTGATGTTGATGGTGTCTGCCGACATCCACTTGCCGGCGATCTCGAAACTGGAGCGGGTGCGGGTGGAGTCCTCGAAGAAGAGGTTGATGACCGTTCGCCCACGCAGCGTGGGCAGCTTCTTGACGTCGCGACGCTGCACGTCATGCATCTCGGCGGCGGTGGCGAGCATGGTGCGTACGTCGTCGCGGTCGAGGTCGGCGCTGGACAGCAGGTGCCGGCGCATCAGGTGAACTCTGCCTGGTCGCGACCGTCGGCCGGTCCGGATGACGCCGACCCGGATGTCGCCGGTCCAGCAGCCGCAGACGGACGCCCCGCGCGCGTCTGACCGGCGGCGATACTCACCGAGTCGGCGGGGACGTCATCGGTGCCGGTGAGCCGCACCATGACCCGCTCGGCGTGACTCGTCGGCAGATTCTTGCCGACGTGGTCAGCCCGGATCGGCAGTTCGCGATGCCCTCGATCGACCAACACGGCGAGCCGCACTGCGCGCGGCCGGCCGAGGTCGGCCAGCGCGTCGAGCGCGGCCCGGATAGTGCGACCGGAGTAGAGGACGTCGTCGACCAGAACGACGACCTTGTCATCCACCCCCGTCGGCGGGATCCGGGTGGGCAATGGCGCTCGGGTGGGCTGATGACGCAGGTCGTCGCGGAACATCGTGATGTCGAGTTCGCCGACGGGCACCCCGACGCCCTCCATCTCGCCGAGCAAGCCCGCCAGACGCCGAGCCAACTCGACACCACGAGTCGGGATGCCGAGGACGACCAGACCGTCCGCCCCCCGGTTGTGCTCGACAACCTCATGGGCGATGCGGCGCAGGGCGCGAGCGACATCAGGTTCGGCCATGACGGCACGTGGAGCGCTGGCATCTCCCGGGTCGGCTGGCCCAGCCGGGCCGCCTCCGGGAGCGGTGTCGTCGGCGCGCTGCATGACGCGGTCGACCTCCTTCCCCGCCTCACGGGACGGGTCGTTAAAGGATGTCTGCTGGCCGGAGTCTAGGCGGAGCCCCGGATGCCCCCCAACACGGCCACTCCGTGGTCGTCGACTCGGTGGCCCGCTCCGGATGCTCCGAGTGCTCGGCCGCCGGATGGTCACGCCAGGGTCAACCCGCCCGCGCCGCTCTCCGACAATCCGTGGGATGCCGTGGCGCACGGTCGTTCGCTCGGCTCACGCGAGGGTGGGCTTGACTTCGGCAAGCCGGCCGAGCAGACCACCGACGAAGCGTGGACTGTCGTCGGTGGAGAGTTCACCGGCCAGGGCGACCCACTCGCTGATCGCAACGGTCTCGGGCACGTCGGGCGAGTGCAGCACCTCCCACGCGCCGAGCCGGAGGATGGCGCGGTCCACGGCCGGCATCCGGGTCAACGTCCAGCCCTGCGCGTAGGTGGTGAGCAACTCGTCGATCTGCTCACGTCGCTCGAGGACGCCGCTGACGAGGTCCGCCGTGAACTCGGCGAGCGGGGCCTCGGTCACCGGCGCCGCGAGCCGTTCACGGAGGAGCGAACCGGCGTCGACCGTGCGCTGCTCGGCCTCGAACATGAGATCGAGGGCGCGCCTGCGAGCCTTGGTACGGGCGCCCACGGGTCAGCTGACTCGGCCGAGGTAGGAGCCGTCGCGGGTGTCGACCTTCACCTTGGTTCCGGTCTCGAGGAACAGCGGCACGGCGATCTCGGCACCGGTCTCCAGCGTCGCCGGCTTGGTGCCACCGGTGGAGCGGTCACCCTGGAGGCCCGGCTCGGTGTAGGTGATCTCGAGGACGACCGAGGCCGGCAGCTCCACGTAGAGCACCGCGCCGTCATGGCGCGCGACGATGGCGTCCTGGTTCTCGAGCAGGTACTTGGCGGCGTCGCCGACCACCTCGGGGCTCACCGGCAACTGGTCGAAGGTGTCGGCGTCCATGAACACGAAATCGGTGCCGTCGTTGTAGAGGTACTGCATCGTGCGCTTGTCGACGTTCGCGGTCTCGACCTTGAGGCCGGCGTTGAAGGTCTTGTCGACGACCTTGCCGGACAGCACGTTCTTCAACTTGGTGCGCACGAACGCCGGACCCTTCCCGGGCTTGACGTGCTGGAACTCCACCACGGACCACAACTGGCCCTCGAGGTTGAGCACCAGGCCGTTCTTGAGGTCGTTGGTCGATGCCACGGGGGATGTCGCTTTCTCGTCGTCGGATGCCGCGCCGCGACGTGCGGGCGCGCGCCACCCCCGCGAGAGGGTGGGGATCGGCGCCGAGTCTAGCGCGGGTCGACGCCCGGCCTTGGACCGCGACGGTGCGGATGAGCGCCCTCGCCGACCGCAAGGTGGCCTGGACACCTCGGGGTGGATTACCCGACCCGCTGCGGTACGGCACGGCCGGTGGACCGGCGCCACGCGAGGGTCAGGAGCCGGCGACGGCGGCGTACGCGGCCCGCAGGACGCTCTCGTCCGGCCCGTCGAGGCGGACCGGACGACCGATCCCGTCGAGCACGACGAACCGGAGCACCGCACCACGGGCTTTCTTGTCGCGGCGCATCGCAGCAAGCAGGTCAGGCCATCGGTCCGACCGGTACGTCGTAGGCAGGCCCAGCGCCGAGAGCACGGCCCGATGACGCGCCACGTCATCCGCATTGAGCGACCCCGCCAGCCGCCCGAGCTCAGCCGCGAACACCATGCCCACCGCGACGGCCTCGCCGTGCCGCCACCGATACCCCTCGACCTGCTCGATGGCGTGGCCGAGCGTGTGGCCGTAGTTGAGCACCTCGCGCAGCCACGACTCGGTGAGGTCACGCTCGACGATGTCGGCCTTGACCCGCACCGAGCGCTCGATCAACTCGCGCAGCACCGGCCCACCAATCCTGGTCGCCGCTTCTGGGTCGGCCTCGATGAGGTCAAGAATGCGCAGGTCGGCGATGAACCCGGTCTTGACCACCTCGGCGAGCCCGGCCACCAGGTCGGCTCGCGGGAGGGTGGCGAGCACGTTGAGATCGCAGAGCACCCCGGCTGGCTCGTGGAAAGCGCCGACGAGGTTCTTCCCTTCGGCAGTGTTGACGCCGGTCTTACCGCCTACCGCCGCGTCCACCATCGCAAGCACGGTGGTCGGCACGTGCACCACCGGGACGCCGCGAAGCCAGGTGGCGGCGACGAACCCGGCCAGGTCGGTGACCGTGCCGCCGCCGACCGCGACGACCGCGTCAGTGCGGGTGAAAGCGTGCTGGCCGAGCAGCCCCCACAGCCGGGCGGCGACCTCGGCGGTCTTGGCCGCTTCGGTGTCAGGCACCGCGACGTCGTGCACGAGGAACCCGTCAGCGGCGAGCCGGGCGGCCACCGGTGCGGCGACGGCGGCGAGCGGCTCGGGCCGCACCAACAGCACCTGGCGCGCCCCCGACGGCAAGGCCCCGGTCACACGGTGGGACACCCCGGGACCGACGACCACCGTGTAGGAGCCGCCCACGGGGATGACGGTCGCGGCCGAGCCGCCGCGTACTGGACCGACCGCTCCCGGACCCGGCTCACCGGACGGCCGACTCGGTTCACCGGACGGCCGGTTCGTCCCGGGGGCCACCAGGTGCCTGCCCTGCCCGGTCATCGCCCACGCACCCACGCCGCGACCTCGGCGGCGACGTCCTGCGGCGTCCGACCTGCGGTGTCGACGGTGTGGCTGGCCACCGATGTGTACCGCGGCCGACGCTCGGCCATCAACCGGACCCAGGACGCCCGCGGGTTGACCGCGAGCAACGGCCGGCTCCGGTCGAAGCCGACCCGGGTGGCGGCGTCGGCGATGCCGACGTCGAGGAACACCACCGAGTGTCCAGCGAGGGCCTGGGCGGTAGCCGGGTCGACCGGCGCGCCGCCGCCGAGGGCCACCACCCCCGTCTCGACGGCGAGCGCCCGAGCGACCTCGGCGCGCTCCAGGTCCCGAAAGTGCGGCTCGCCCTCCTCGACGAACAGGTCGGCGACGGACCGGCCCTGCGCCGCCTCGACCGCTGCATCGGTGTCCTGAAAGTCGACGCCCAACGACTCCGCCACGAGTGCACCCACCGTGGACTTCCCCGCACCCGGCGGCCCGACGAGCACGACCCGCGGCATCACTGGTCCCAGGTGCGCATCGAGGCCGGTACCGCGGCGAGGTAGGCGGCATGGTTGCGGGCACTCTCGGCGACCGAGTCGCCACCGAACTTCTCCAGGGCGACATCGGCGAGCACCAGGGCGACCAT
>JBOFJB010000397.1:0-1969 GCA_051650465.1 Dermatophilaceae bacterium
TGAGGAACAGGTTCTTGCGGCCGTAGATGTCGCCGAGCTTGCCGTAGAGCGGGGTGACGACGGTCGAGGTGATGAGGTACGCCGTCGTCGCCCAGGCCTGGTGCTCGAGGCCCTGGAGGTCGTCGGCGATGGTGCGGATGGCGGTGGCGACGATGGTCTGGTCGAGCGCCGCGAGGAACATGCCGGTCATCAGCCCGAGGATGATGGTGACGATCTGGCGGTGGGACAGCGATGCCGGTGGGACGGCGGTCATCGAGGGCTCCTTGTCGTGCCGAACGAGGTCTCGAGGTCGGTGGCGAAACGGGCGAGAAGGCGCGCGAAGGCCCGGGTGTCGGTCGGGCTCCACCCGTGCAGCAGATCGGTCAGCCAGGCATCGCGCTCCTCACGGATGCGGATGACGAGCGCCTCGCCGCCCGCGGTGAGGGTGAGCGCCTGCGCGCGGCGGTCGTCCGGGTCCGGCCCGCGCCGGACCAGGTCCAGATCCACGAGCGAGCGCACCTGGCGGCTCACCGTCGACACGTCGGAGTGGACCGCCACGGCGAGGTCGGACACCCGTCGCGGCCCGCGTCGCAGGGTGAACAGGAGCGGGTACGCGAGCGGGTCGACACCGGGGTGCACTCGCGGGGCTCGCAGCCGGGCGGTCTGGAGCAGTTTGAACACCCTGACGAGCTCGTCGCCGAGGACGACGTCCGCACGGGTCGAGTCGGGTGCCATCGGTGCCTCTCCTGCGCGAGTGCTTGGTTGCTTCCTGCGCGAGTGTTTGGTTGCTGCAAGCAACTGTATGCCAGGCACGGTCCACTGCAGATCGCCGCCTCCCGGCTCGGGGCGCGTGCGAGCGTCAGACGGTCGTGGCACCGAGGTGCCGAAGCAGGTTCTGCGAGAACCGCTTCCCCATCAACGAGGCCACCTGGTGCATGGCCCCCTCGACAGGGGCCCGCATCAGCGCCGGCGCGGGCAGGTGGGCCGTGATGTGCAGTGCCGTCGACAGGTGGGTGCCCCCGTCGCACGGCTCGACCGCGTACCAGCCCGCCACCCCGGCGTGCTCGGTGGCGCCGTCGGGTGGCTCGTGCGCGAACTCGATGCGACGAGGCGGGTCGAACGTCATCCGCTCGGTGAAGGTGAACGCGAGCGTGCGGCCCAGGGCCGGGACTCCGGCCATCTCCCACACCCAGTGCTCGCCGTGGTCGGTGATGCGCGAGAGGAACGGGGTGAGGCGAGCCAGCAGCGGCGCGTCGGTGACCGCAGCCCACACGTCCTCCGGTGCGGCGCTCACGCTGGCCTCGGCCGTGGTGCTCGTGGTGAACCGGTTCACCCGGGCCGCCGTACCGTCGCCTCGACCGGGGTCGCCGCCATCGGCGCCGCCACGAACCGGCCCACCCCGGCCGGCGTCATGGGGTGACGGCCAGGGTGCGCAGCACCCGCCGCGCCACGTCGGCATCCCCGTGCACCACGACGTGCACCGATCCGGAGTCGCGCCGACCGCCGGCGAGCCGCATGGCGACCTGCGTCGACATGGTGAGCGTGGTCGTGACGATGTCGGGGTGCTGCTCCGGCGCACCGCTGAACAGGGGGATGCCGACCCGCTTCCCCTCCTGCTCCTCGACCCGCACCCCGGCGCGTGCCACCGTCGGTCCGGTGAGGTCGAGCACGACGGCATGGCCGGGGCCGATGTCGGCATCACGGGCGACGATGCGCGGGAGCAGGTCGAGGAAGCGCGCGACGGAGACGGCGGCGGCCGGGCTGTCGAGGCCGCCCGGGCGGCCCAGTGCCTCGCGGATGTCCTGCTCGTGGGTCCAGATGTCGGAGGTGCGCACGCCGAGGAGGTCGAGCAGCGTGGTGCTGCCGAACGGGCCGGACACCTCGGTCTCGGCGGTGGCCTCCGGGTTCCCGTAGACCGCGAGCCGCTCGGCGAGTCGCTCCTCGAGCTCGTCGAGCACCTCGTCGAGCGAGCGGCCACGGCGGCTCTCCA
>JBOFJB010000398.1:0-4761 GCA_051650465.1 Dermatophilaceae bacterium
TCGACGTCGCCGGGGTCGCCCGGGCCGACCCCGGTCTGGGCCGGTTTGACGACGGCGACCTCGCTACCGCGCAACCGGACGAGCACCGCGAGCGCCGCCGTGACCACGGTCTTGCCGACGCCGGTGCCGGTGCCGGTGACCAGCACCACCGACGGCAACGCGCGCGGGTCAGCCACCGACGGGGAGTGGCACGCCGACCACCTCGGCGAGCACCGCAGTCGCCCGGTCGAGGTCGTCGGCGGTGTGATCGGCGTGCGCGGTGAGCCGTAGCCGGGACGACCCGTCGGGGGTCGACGGCGGGCGGAAACACCCGACTCGGATGCCGGCCGCGCGGGCGCGCTCGACCGCGGCGACCGCCTCGAACGGCCCGGGCATCGGCACTGACATCACCGCCCCGGCCGGGGGGAGGATGCCGCAGGCGTCGGCGAGTCGGCCGGCGCCGGCGTGCACCCGGACCAGCAACTCGGGGTGCTCCCGCAGCACGGACACCGCAGCGAGCGCGGCACCGGCCGAGGCGGGCGCCAGCCCGGTGTCGTACACGAACGGTCGCGCGGTGTTGACGAGGTGCTCGCGCACCACTGGCGAGGCGAGTACGGCGCCGCCTTGGGCGGCGAACGACTTCGAGAGCGTCGCGGTGACGATGACGTGTTCGGCCTGCGCCGCCCCTGCGGCGGCGACCAGGCCGCTGCCAGCTGGCCCGACCACCCCGAGGGCGTGTGCCTCATCGACGACGAGCAGGGCTCCGGCCTCGGCGGTGAGGGCGACCAGGTCGGCCACCGGCGCGGCGTCCCCGAACACCGAGTACACCGACTCCGCGACCACGACCGCGCGGGGGCTCTCGCGGCGTCCGAGCAACTCGGCGACATGCTCGAGGTCGTTGTGCCGACTGACCGACACCGCGGCGCGGGCCAGCCGGCATCCGTCGATGAGAGACGCATGCGCGTGTTCGTCGCTGACCACCAGGGTTCCGGCGTCGGCGAGCGCGGTGAGCACGGCGAGGTTGGCGGCGTACCCGCTGGACAGCACCAGCGCCGACGGTGCGCCGGTGAGGTCGGCGAGCGCCATCTCGAGCCGTTCGTGGATGTCGAGGGTGCCGGTGACCAGGCGGGACGCGCCAGCCCCGCCGCCGTGGGCTTGCGCCGCCTCGATCGCGCCGCCCACCACGGCCGGATGCCGCCGCAGGCCGAGGTAGTCGTTGCCGGCGAGGTCGAGGACGTCGCCGCCGGTGACCTCGAGCCGGCGGGTCAGGCCAGCCACGTCGCGGTCGTCGGCGGCCTCGCGGAGCCAGTCCAGCGGGCGCGTCACAACCCCCGATCCTGCCACGGGCGAGGGCCGCACGCGATCGCGCTAGCAGCCCGGGAGCGCGGCCGGCCGGCACGTCAGGCAGTGAGCGCGTCCACCAGCGTCCGCACCGCTGCCGGGCCACCCTCGCCCAGGAAGAGCGACGGCTCGACCAGCTCCAGCTCGAGTAGGCATGGCCGGCCGTCGTCGTCGCGCACCAGGTCGACCCGCGCGTACGTGGGCGTGCCGAACCGACGTACCACCAGGTCGACCGCGGCCTGGGCGAGCTCGATCTGTGCGGTGTCGGCGGTGGCAGGCGTGACCGTCTCGGCGGCGAACAGATCGGCGACCTCGTTGGCGCGGGGGAGAGTGACCCGCTTGTTCGCCGTGTGGCTGTACCGGCCACCGAGGAACACCAGCGGCCACTCGCCGTGTTCGGCCACCGAGGCCAGCAGCGGCTGCACGAGCGCGGTCCTTCCCGCCGTGTGCAGTCGGCTCACGTGGGCGCGAGCCGCGGCGTCGTCATCCGGCCCGTATGACGCGGCGTCCCGGCTGCCGGCACCGATCGCCGGCTTGACCACGACGTGGCCGTCCAGGAGCGGTACCGGGATGTCGGCCTCGCCGGGCTCGACGAACGTGGTCGAGATGATGGGGATGCCGGCGCCGGCCAGTTCGGCGAGGTAGTGCTTGTCCAGGCTCCAGCGCACCATCGGGGTCGGGTTGCGCACGTCGGTCACGCGCCCGACGCGCTCCAGCCAGTCGAGGAACGCGGGGAGCCGCTCGGCGTAGTCCCAGGTGGAGCGCAGCACGACCCGGTCGAACGCCGCCCAGTCCACCACCGGGTCGTCCCAGTCGACCACCGACGCCTCGACGCCCTTGTCGCGCAACGCGGTAAGCGCCAGCGGCTCATCGTCGTCGCGGCCCCGGGCAGCACCGGTCGTCACCCAGCCAAGTCGTCCCGCCACGTGGCGAATGGTAGCCACCCGTCGTCGATGTGCCAGGCGTCATCTGTTGTCGTCACGAAATTCAGCGCGGGAGTGCCGTCGCCTGGTCGTGTGGGCATACATCTGCCTACCTGCGTATGATTTTCTGCATGCGGACGACCCTGAACCTCGATGACGAACTCGCGCGAGCGGCGAAAGAGCGAGCGCTGGCCGACGGCACGACGCTCACGAGTCTTGTCGAACGGGCCCTGCGGTCGATCCTGCGCGATTCGCCTGCCGGGCCGGCGCAGCGGGTCGAGCTCCCGGTGATCGGCGGTGCGCTCCAGCCCGGTGTCGATCTCGACGACCACGACGCGGTCAAGGACCTCCTCACTGCCGACGAGGACCGTTCCCAGAGTTCAGAGGCGTCGCGTGTACGTCCCTGACGTCAATGTCGTCGTCAACGCGCTCTCTCCGAGAAGTGAGCATCATCGGCGCGACCGACGGTGGCTTGAGGTGCTGCTGGCCGGTCCGAGCGACTTCGGGATGAGCGAGCTCGTCATCAGCGGGGTGTTGCGCCTGGTGACCAACTCTCGGGTGTTCACCTCGCCGATGCGCCCCGCACAGGCGCTGGACCTCGTCGACCAGATCGTCAACGTGCCGAACTGCGTGCGGCTGCGGCCGGGGCCCCGGCACCTCGGGATCTTCGTCGATCTGTGTCGGCAGGTTGAAGCGCGCGGCAACGTCGTCCCCGATGCGTACCACGCCGCGCTGGCGATCGAGACCGGGTGCACGTGGGTCACTGGAGATCGTGGGTTCGCCCGTTTTCCGGGCCTGCGCTGGGAGTTGCCCTCGGAGTTGCCGGACGCACCACCAGCCGGATGACGGTGCCTCGCTGACGCCCATCGGAGCCGCAATGCGGGCGGGGTCCGCCCACGCGCGGGTTCACCGCCCACGCGGGCGTATCGGCACTGATGCGCATCGCGATCGGACGAGGGCAGGATGGTGGGCGGACGTCATCCGCCCGACGAGAGGACCACCCGTGCCCAAGGCCCCCATGCCCGAGAACGTCGCCGAGCTGTTCCGGCAGCCCAACCCGGCCGTCGTCGCCGTGCTCACCCCGGCCGGCGACCCGATGTCGGTCGCCACCTGGTATCTCGTCGAGGACGACGGCACCGTGCTGCTCAACATGGATGCCGAACGTGCCCGCGTCGCGTGGATGCGGGAGCGTCCGCACATCGCGCTGACCGCGCTCAAGGACGGCGAGTGGTACACCCACGTGTCGGTGCGCGGCCCGATCGTGCGCTGGGAGGAGGACCGCGAGAAGGCACTCGCCGACATCGACCGGCTCTCGGTGCACTACGGCGGCGAGCCGTATCGCGTGCGCGACCGGCTGCGCATCAGTTGTTGGGTCGAGGTCGAGCGTTGGCACGGCTGGGGCGACGTCAAGGCCGAGTAGTCGGTGTCTGGCCGCCCGATCTCCCCACGCCCTTGAGATACGGTCCAGTACCTTTCCGGCCGCGCCGCGACGATCAACCGTGCACCTGCGCCACGGCATCTGTCATGGCACGGGCGACGAGAGCCAGGTCGTCGTCATCCGTCACATAGGGCGGCATCGTGTAGACGAGGTCGCGGAACGGCCGTACCCACACTCCCTGTTCGAGCGCTGCGGCGGTCACCTCGGCGACGCGCACCGGCTCGCGCAACTGCATCACCCCGACCGCGCCGAGCACCCGCACATCGCGGACCGACTCCAGGGATGCGGCCCGCTCCAGCCCCGCGTGTAACCGCCGCTCGATGCGGGCGATGTCGGCCGAGGTGTCGCGGGCGGTGAGCAGGTCGAGGCTCGCGTTCGCGATGGCGCAGGCCAGCGGGTTGCCCATGAACGTCGGGCCGTGCATGAGCGCGCCGGCCTCGCCGCCGCTCACGCCGAGTGCGACCTCGCGGGTGCAGAGCATCGCCGCGAGGGAGAGGTACCCACCGGTGAGCGCCTTGCCCACGCAGAGGATGTCCGGGACCAGCAGGGCCGAGGGGGAACCTATCGGCTCGGCGGCGTGTGCAGGGCTGCTCGCCGCCGGGTGCTGCGATGCCCAGAGCGGGCCGGTGCGGTGGAACCCGGTCGCGATCTCGTCATGGATGACGAGCGCACCCACCTCGCGGGCCAGGTCGTGGAGCACCGCGAGCGCGGCCGGCGGATACACGTGCATGCCACCCGCGCCCTGGAGTACCGGCTCGAGGATGACGGCAGCGATCGAGTCCGCCTGTGCCGCAACGATGTCGCGCGTCTCGCGGGCCCAGCTGTCGAATGCGGCGTCACCGGGGCCGGCATCGAGCCCGGCCGGTGGGCGCGGTGCGAACACGTGCTCGGGCAGGATGCCGCGGAACAGCGCATGCATGCCGCCCACCGGGTCGGTTACCGACATCGGCGAGAACGTGTCGCCGTGGTAGCCGCCTCTGATGGTGAGGAAGCGGGTGCGGCTCCTGCGCCCTGCCGCGAGCTGCCACTGCAGCGCGGCCTTCATCGCCACCTCCACCGACACCGAGCCCGAGTCGGCGA
>JBOFJB010000399.1:0-1510 GCA_051650465.1 Dermatophilaceae bacterium
TACCACAACATGGCCAACTTCAACCGCCAGTTCCTCGCCGAGGTCGGCACCACACCGTCCGGGTACCGACACCTGGAGTCCTCGCAGAAGCCGCCGCCCGAGCTGTTCAGCCTCGGTCTGCGCGCTCCCGTCGACTGAAACCACGGCCCCCTACGCCGTTCGCCCGCGGTGCAGACGTGGGTGAGAACCCTCGGCGACCCGCCGATCTTCACTTACGTTCGGCCGGACCGGTCAGCGGGTGAGCGCGTGGTCCAGCAGCGCTGCCGCCCCGCCGGCCGTCAACACCGCACGCGCACCGAGGTACTCGTCACGGAACCGCGGGTCGGAGCCGAGGTCGCCGAACAGCTCGGCGACCTCGACGAACGCCTCGGGACGAGGGTCGAGGGCGGCCGCCGCGAGCACCGTCGCGTGCACGTCATCCGGCACCTCGGATGACGCGAACGCACCTCGGCCGACCAGCTCCCAGTAGCCGGCCCACGCCGCCACCACGACGGCACCGAGGAACACCGGCCGCCCGGCGGCGAGGTTGTCGCGGATGGTGGGGAGGGTGAACGTCGCCATCCGGTTGCCGCCGTCGGTGGCCAGACGCACCAGCGTGTCTCGCACCGCCGGGTTGGCGAACCGCTCGAGCAGGGTGGCCTGGTAGTCGTCGAGATCGATGCCGGGCACCGCGGCGAGGGTCGGCGCGGCCTCCTGCGCCAGGTACCGCTCGAGACAGCGGCGGATGCGGTGGTCCGCCACCGTCTCGTCGACGAGCCGGTAGCCCAGCGGCGCGCCGAGGTAGGCCAGCGCCTGGTGGCCGGCGTTGAGCAGACGCAGCTTCATCAGCTCGTAGGGTGCGACGTCGTCGACGAACTGCACCCCGACCTGCTCCAGTGCGGGTCGGCCGAGCGGGAAGTGGTCCTCGACGATCCACTGGGTGAACGGCTCGGCCGGCACCGGCCAGCGGTCGACGAGGCCGAAGTCCGCGCGCAGTGTCTCGCGGTCGGTGTCGGTGGTGGCGGGCGTGATGCGGTCGACCATGCAGGCGGGGAACGCGACCTCGGTCTCGATCCACTCGGCGAGCGCCGGGTCGACCAGCCGGGCGAGCCCCACGACGGTGCGTCGGGTCACCTCGCCGTTGCCCTGGAGGTTGTCGCAGGAGAGCACCGTGAACGGTGCCCGACCGGCCGCTCGCCGCCTGCGCAGCCCCTCGACGAGGTAGCCGAAAACCGTTGTGGGACAGTTGAGATGAGCTGCATCGTGGGTCACCGACGCATGCGCGGAGTCGAAGTCACCGGTCACCGCGTTGCGGAGGTAGCCGCCCTCGGTCACGGTGAGGCTCACCACGCGCACCGCGGGGTCGACGAGCCGGCCGTAGACGGCGTCGGCCTCGTCCGGGCCGTACAGGTACTCGAGCACGGAGCCCACCACCCGCGGCTCCAGCGACCCGTCGGGATGGCGCACCACCAGCGTGTACTCGCACTCCTGGGCACGCATCGCGTCGCGCATCGCCGCGTCCTGCGGCAGC
>JBOFJB010000400.1:0-2226 GCA_051650465.1 Dermatophilaceae bacterium
ACGGCACCATCGCCGGGAAGTTGAAGGGGCTGATCACGGCGACCACCCCGAGGCTCTGCCGGATGGAGTAGACATCGACCTTGGTCGAGACGTTCTCGGAGAAGCCGCCCTTGAGCAAGTGCGGTATGCCGCAGGCGAATTCGGCGACCTCAAGGCCCCGAGTCACCTCGCCGACCGCGTCGGACAGGACCTTGCCGTGCTCGGCCGTGATGAGCGCCGCGATCTCCTCCTTCCGCTCGTTCAGCAGTTCGCGGAACCGGAAGAGAACCTGGGTCCGGGTGGTCAGCGACGTCTGGCGCCACTCGTCGGTCCAGGCCTGTCTCGCGGTCGCGACCACGTCACCGACGACGGCGGCGGAGGCGAGGTCGAGCACACCGGTCTGTTCGCCGGTCGCGGGGTCGAACACCGCACTGGTGCGCTCGGCTGTGCCCTGCCAGGGAGCGCCAGAGACACGGTGGGTGATCCGGGTGGGGGTGCTACTCACAGGTATCAGTCCTTCGTCGACCGTGCAGTGGAATCAGTGTGTCAGGTCGACATCAGCAACGGAACGGATGACGACATCAGCACTTCACGACCGATCGCGTCAGCACTCGCTGGCCGGCCAGCCAGCTGTGGCGCCGGCAGCACCGCGGGACGACCGCCTCGATCCGATCCGAGACGTCGCCCGGGGGGAGCAGCACCACCGAGGGCCTCACCGCCATTCCCGTAGCGACAGACCCACGTTCTCGGAAGAGGTGCGTTCGAGCGCACCGCGCCGGCGCATCGTCCGCGGTCGTTCCGTAGGCTGGATACTCGTGAACGAGCCTTCGACCACGGCGGATGACGGTGTGGGGACCAGCACGCTGGCGACACCGTCCGGGGCCGGCGACCCGGACCTTCCCGAGCAGATGCAGATCCGGCGGGCCAAGCGCGACCGGCTGTTGGCCGGAGGCGTCGAGGCATACCCCGTCCAGGTTCCCCGCAGCCACTCGCTCGCCGAGGTGCGTGAGAGTTGGGGGCACCTCGGAACTGGCGAGGAGACCACCGACGTTGTCGCGGTCGCGGGGCGGGTGGTCTTCATCCGCAACACCGGCAAACTGGCGTTCGCGACCGTTCAGGAGGGCATCGGCACCAGGCTCCAGGTGATGCTCAGCCTGGCGGAGATCGGCGAAGAATCGCTTGCCGCGTGGAAGAGTGATGTCGACCTCGGCGACCACGTCTCGATACAAGGCCGGGTCATCTCGAGCAAGCGCGGCGAGTTGAGCGTCCTGGCCACCCGATGGGAGATGGCGAGCAAGGCGCTGCGTCCACTACCCGTGCTGCATAAGGACCTGTCCGAGGAGAGCCGAGTGCGTCAGCGCTACGCCGACCTCGTCGTGCGGCAGGAGGCCCGCGACATGGTGCGCACCAAGGCCGCCGCGCTGCGCGCCATCCGCGCGACGCTGGAGCATCAGGGCTACCTCGAGGTCGAGACCCCGGTGCTGCAACTGGTGCACGGCGGTGCCGCGGCCCGCCCGTTCCGTACCCACTTGGGCGCGTTCGACACCGAGATGGTGCTACGTATCGCGCTCGAGCTGAACCTCAAGAAGGCGGTCGTCGGCGGGGTCGACCGGGTCTTCGAGATGGGCCGAATCTTCCGCAATGAAGGTATCGACGCCACCCACTCGGCCGAGTTCACCATGCTCGAGGCGTACCAGGCCTGGGGCGACCAGACCAGCGTCGGCACCCTGGTCCGGGATGTCTACCTCGCCGTCGCCGACGCGCTCGGTGGTCGCCAGATCCAGACCCCTGCCGGCGTGGTCGACCTCGACGGCGAATGGCGCTGGCTGCCGGTCTACGACGCGGTGAGCGACGCGGTCGGCGAGGCCATCACGGTCGATACGCCCAAGGAGCGGCTACTGAACCACGCCGAACGACACGGCGTGGAGGTCGACCCGGGCGCAGAGAAGGACAGGGTGTTCCTCGAGTTGCTCGGCGAACTCGTCGAGCCGGGCCTGCTCCAGCCGACCTTTCTTTGTGATTACCCGGCGATCGCCCAGCCGCTGGCCCGGAGGCATCGCAGCCGACCTGGCCTGATCGAGGCGTGGGACCTCATCATTGCCGGCGTAGAGCGCGGTACCGGATTCTCCGAACTCGTCGACCCGGTCATCCAGCGGGCCGTACTGACCGAGCAGTCGCTACGCGCCGCGGGCGGCGACGCCGAGGCAATGCAACTCGACGAGGACTTTCTTCGCGCTCTCGAGTACG
>JBOFJB010000401.1:0-3707 GCA_051650465.1 Dermatophilaceae bacterium
ACACCACCCGGGTCGCGCTGGTCCCGACCACACCCGGTCCGCAGCACGGGTCGCCACCGGGTCCGATGCGTCGCTGGAGCGCCGGCTGCACCTGCCCGGTCGGGTCCGACTGCAAACATGCGGTGGCGGTCGTCGCCACTGTCCGGGACAGCGCCCCGCCTCGGCACCAGATGGGCGACCGGCACGGCCCCGGCGCGGCCCGACCTTCCTGGGAGTGGGCGTTGGGCGGCCTGCTCGACGGCAGCAGCACCGACACCGACACCGCGCCGGTCGGGCTCCTCGTCGCGGCTGCCCGACCACGGTCTGGCCGCACCCCCGCCGACGGCGGCCAGCCGCTGGCCCAACTCACCGTCCGGCCAGTCATCCCCGGGGCCCGGTCGGCCTGGATCCGAACCGGGGTGTCCTGGGAGACCTTCGCCGGCGGGTACTACGGGCTGGGGCGGCAGGTGTTTGCGGACGCGCATCGCGACGCTCTCACGACAATTGCCGATGCCCACCGCCGGTCGATCCGCGCCTACGGGTACGGCCGGATGCCGGACGCCATCCCGCTGGACCAACTCGGCCCGCGCTGGATCGGGTTACTCCGCGACGCCGACCGGGCCGGAGTCCGGCTGCTCACCGATCTCGACGGGTCGGGGTCGGTGGCGTTCGCCCCCGAGCCGGCCGATCTGGTCGCCGAGGTGGAGCGCACCCCTAGCGGCGCTGCCCTGCGGCTCCGGCTCGACCTGCCGACCGCCGGGCACACGCAGACCCACCTCGTCGGTTCGCCAGCCACCGGGTTTTGGCTCCGTGACGAGGACACCCTCGTCCTGGGCGCCCTGACCGAGCCGCTCGACGCCGCACGCCAACGCCTGCTCGACCTCGGCGTCATCGAGGTCCCGGAGCACGACTGGGCCCGGTTCACCGTGACCCACCTGCCCGGGCTGCGGCGGCACGCGCGGGTGCGGTCGCTGTCGACCGACCTCGAGTTGCCGGATGCCGTGCCGCCCCGACTCGCACTCCGGGCGGTCTTCGAACCCGGGCATCGGGTGCACCTGAAGTGGGCATACCGGTATGGCACGTCCGGGAGTGCCGTGCTGGTGCCGATGGGCTCCGACGATGCTGACCCGATGCGCGACCGGGCCGCCGAGCACGACCTCGTCGAGCGGTTGCGCGCGGTACCCGAGGCGGTCGCGATGCGCCACCTGTGGCAGGTAGTCGCCCGCGAGGAGCGGTTGATGCCTGAGGTGCGGCTGCACGGTTTCGCCACGGTGGCGTTCGCCGAGGTGTTGCCGGTGCTCGAGCAGTTGCCCGACGTCGAGGTCACCGTGGTCGGCGAGCCGGCCGAGTACAGCGAGGCGTCGGAGGCCCCGCTGATCTCGGTCTCGGCGACCGAGGCGTCATCCGGCCCGGGCCACTCGTCATCGGGTAGAGGCGGGGCGTCATCCGGCACGGGTGGCGCGTCGTCCGACGCGACGCGCGACGGCACCGACTGGTTCGACCTCGGCATCGAGGTCACCGTGGCGGGCGAGCACGTGCCGCTCGCACCGCTGATCGAAGGAATCGCGCGGCAGCACGAGCACCTCATCCTGGACAGCGGCACCTGGTTCGCGCTGGACCGGCCCGAACTCGAGACGCTCCGGCAACTGGTCGAGGAGGCTCGTTCGCTTCAGGACCGCCCGGGCGACCCGCTGCGCATCTCGGCGGTCAACGTCGGGCTCTGGGAAGAACTCGCGTCGCTCGGTGTCGTGGAGGAGCAGAACGCGCGGTGGTCCAGCACCGTCGGGGCCCTGCTGGATGACGGCACCCGCTCACCGGCGGAGGTGCCGGGCGGGCTGGCCGCGACGCTGCGGCCTTACCAGGTGGACGGGTTCCGGTGGCTGTCGCTGCTCTGGGACAGCGGGCTGGGCGGGGTGCTCGCCGACGACATGGGGCTCGGCAAAACCCTCCAGATGCTGGCGATGGTGCTGCGTGCCAAGGAGCGTGCCGAACTCACCGACCCGGTGCTCGTCGTGGCACCGACCTCGGTGCTGTCCACCTGGGCGAGCGAGGCCGGCCGGTTCGCGCCCGGCCTGCGCACCGTGGTCGTCGACCGCACCCGAGGTAAGGCCGGGATCGGGCTGGGCGAGACTGTCGGCGAGGCGGATCTCGTCATCACCTCGTACGCGGTGGCTCGCATCGACGCCGAGAACTGGCGTGCGCGGTCGTGGGGCGCCGTGGTGCTCGACGAGGCGCAGTTCGTCAAGAACCACCAGGCCAAGACGTACCAGGCGGTGCGGCGGCTCTCTGCGAGAGCGAAGTTCGCGATCACCGGGACGCCGCTGGAGAACTCGCTGATGGACCTCTGGTCGCTGCTGTCGATCGTCGCGCCCGGGCTGTGGCCACGCCCGGCGGTGTTCCGGGAGCAGTGGGCGAACCCGGTCGAGCGCGAGGGCGACCGGGAGCGGCTGGCGACTCTGCGCCGCCGCATCCGGCCGTTGATGCTGCGCCGCACCAAGGAGGCGGTGGCCACCGAGTTGCCGCCGAAGCAGGAGCAGGTGCTCACCGTCGACCTGCATCCGCGGCATCGCGCGGTCTACGACCGGCATCTGCAGCGCGAGCGGCAGCGGCTGCTCGGCCTCATCGACGACCTGGACGGCAACCGGATCGCCATCCTGCGTGCGCTCACCGTGCTGCGGCAACTCTCCCTGGACCCCGCACTGGTGGATGACGAGTACGCGGGCTTGGCCTCGTCGGCGAAGGTCGACACGCTCGTCGAGCAGGTCGGCGAACTGGCCCAGGAGGGCCATCGGGCGCTGGTGTTCAGCCAGTTCACTGGCTTTCTCGGGGTGGTTCGGGATCGGCTCAAGGCCGAGGGAATCGGGTTCGAATACCTCGACGGGCGCACCCGCAAGCGTGCCGAACGCATCGCTGCCTTCCGCGATGGCGAGGCGCCGGTGTTCCTCATCTCGCTCAAGGCCGGCGGCTTCGGGCTGACGCTCACCGAGGCTGACTACGTGTTCGTGCTCGACCCGTGGTGGAACCCCGCGGCTGAGGCGCAGGCCGTCGACCGCGCCCACCGGATCGGCCAGACGAAGCCGGTCAACGTGTACCGGCTGGTGTCGCGGAACACCATCGAGGAGAAAGTGGTGGCGTTACAGGAACGCAAGCGCAATCTCTTCGCCAAGGTGGTGGATGACGGTGGCGCGCTCTCCGGCGCCCTCTCCGCCGACGACCTCCGCGAGTTGCTCCGCGCCTGATTCGAACCAGGCGCCCTCAGCCTGGTGGGACCGTATCGAGGTCCATGAACCGCGTCATGAACCGATCGAATTGCGGCACAGTGAATTTGGCGTAGCCATGCCGGGGCGTGTAAAGCAGCCCCTTGTTGATCAGCCGGGCCCGAAGCGGTGCCACCTGGTCCGATGTCTTGTCCAGCACCCTCGCCACGTCGGCTGCCTTCTGGGCGTCGGGACCGAGGTGAGCCATCGCCCGTAGATAACGAAGTTCCTCGGGCGCGGCCCGTTGGACCCGAGATCGGAAGAACGACTCGTCCAGCTCGGCGTCGACGACGTCACCGGCCGCCCGCACGTCCGCCTCGGTAGTGACCTGGCCGTCGGCGAGATTCCATGCTGCGCGCCCGTACTCCTGGAGGAAGTAGGGGTACCCCTCGGTGTACTCGAGGATGATGGCGATAGCGCTGGGTTCGTAGTCGACCCCTTCGGATCTTGCCGGCTCGACGAGCGCAGCAC
>JBOFJB010000402.1:0-4146 GCA_051650465.1 Dermatophilaceae bacterium
GGCACGTCGAGACCGGCGAGGGCAACGGCCCGGTCAACGCTCTCGACCACGCCCTTCGGGCTGCGCTCGCCGCGGTCTACCCCGAGATCGGCGATCTCGAACTGATCGACTACAAGGTGCGCATCCTCGACGCCGCGCACGGCACCGATGCCGTCACCCGAGTGCTCATCGAGACATCCGACGGATCGACCTCGTGGACCACGATCGGGGTCGCGGCCAACATTCTCGAGGCCAGTTGGCAGGCGTTGCTCGAGTCGGTCACCTACGGCCTGGTGCGGGCGGGCGTCGCCCCGCGCTGAGGCATCTCATCGAGTGCGGCGTCGGCCGTTCGCGTCGCCGCCGCGCGGCGGCGACGGGCGGGCGGAGGGCCGGCCTGGTCCATCATCGGCGTCGCCTGGTCGAGCACGGTGAGCAGGCGACGACGGAGCGCGCTGGAGCGTTCAGTGAAGGCACGTTGGCGCTCGCGATACTCAGCCCGCCCAGTCGCCGTCTCGATCCGAACCGGCTCGTAGCCGAGGTCGGCGAGGTCGTACGGCGACGCCTGCATGTCAAGCACGCGGATCTCGCGGGCCAGGTCGAACGCGTCAGCGGTCAGGCCGCTGGGCACCAGCGGGGCCAAGGTGTATGCCCACTTGTAGAGGTCCATTCCCGCGTGCAGGCAGCCCGGCTGTTCGAGTGCGACTTGGGTGGCGCGGCTGGGGGACAGCGTGTTTCGGGGGCGGGCGTCAGTGGTGAAGAACCGGTACGCGTCGGCGTGTGTGCATCGGATGACGTGACTCTCCACGACGTTGTCGGTGCCTGCGCTCCCCAGCCGGAGGGGTAAGCCGGGATGCCGCACGTCGCCCGGGCCGGCCCGGTACAGCATCGCCCATTCGTGCAAACCGGAGCAGCCAAGAAACGGGGCACGGGCGAGGGTCGCGGTGAGCAGGTCGCCGACGAAGCGGATGGTGGCGTGCCGCACGGCGACGAACGACGCGAGGTCGAACTCCACGTCGTCGCCGCCGACGCGGTAGTGGCGCCAGCCCGCACGTGCGGACCTGGCTCCGCCGGACAACACGATTCCGGGGCCGGGGTGCCACCGGCGCAACTGCGCCGGGGAGTAGCGGTAGTACTCGAAGAGGAAGTCCTCGACCGGGTGGGCGCGGCCACGGGCGCGGCGGGCGCGGTGGCCGGCAGTGGCGGCGTCGACCCGCTGTTCGTGGGCCATCTGACGAGCGAGCCACTGCTCCGCTGTCAGCACGCGTCCGGTCATCTGGTCACGGTAGAGGTGTGGCCGGCCGTGGTGCCGGTCCGGCCGCCGAGACCAACCCCGCAAAGACGACGACCACCAGTGCCGTGTGGCGTGCGGTCGACCGTTGCGCCAGTCCTGCCGATGGTCGCAGGTCGGCGGAACGGGACGACCCGGTCGTTCGTCATCAGGGCAGGATGGCCGCACTCCCCGACTCTGCGTAAGGCTCTGTCATGTATCCCTCGTCCACGGCCGCGCGTCGACGCGCCGTCGCCTTGATGCTCGCGTCCGCCGTTGTCCTGGCCGGCTGCGGGTCGGCCGAGGATGACGACCAGGGCGCATCCCTGACAACGCCCTCAGGCTCGGTGACCATCACCCCCAGCCCGTCGTCATCCGCGGCCACGACCGACGGGCTCTACCTCGCGTTGGGCGACTCCCTTGCCGCCGGTTTCCAGCCAGGTGGTACCGAGTTGCGGGAGACGGCCTACCCGGCGCTCGCGGCGGCTCGGCTCGGCCGTCAGGGTCGCGGCCTTGCCGTCCAGAATGTCGCATGCAGCGGGGAGACGGCAGCCAGCCTGGTGACTGGCGGGCGCTGCGAGTACCCGGGCGGGAGCCAACTCGCCCAAGCGGAAGAGGTGCTCCGCGACCGCGGCGCCGAGGTCAGGCTGGTCACCATCGATATCGGAGGCAACGACGTACTCCGGTGTGCTCGTCAGAAGGTGATCGACCAGGCCTGCGTTGACCAGGGCCTGGCCAGCGTCCGCTCGGCGCTTCCCACGACGCTCAGACGGCTTCGTGCCGCGGCGGCCGAGAACGTTCCAGTGCTTGTTGTCGGGTACTACAACCCTTGGCTCGCCGCCGGCTACCTCGGGTTTGGTGAGGCCCAGGTCGCGCCGGCCGCGAAGGCGTTCGCCGCGTTGGACGCAGCGGTCGAACGGGCCGCCCGAGACACCGGCGCTACCTACGTGTCCCTCGACGAGGCGTTTGCGCTGGACGACACCACGCCAACGTCGTTCGCCGGTCGTGAGGTGCCGCGCAACGTCGCTCAGGTGTGTGCGTTGACCTTCGTCTGCACGGCCCGTGACATCCATCTCAGCGAAGAGGGCGCCGCGACGGTGGCCCGCGAGATCGCGGACACTGCGGTGACGGCCGGCGTCAACTGAGGCCGACGTCGGGTGGCTTGGGGTGCACCGCGTCGGTGCCCTGCCGGTGCGGTGCCGGCCGGTACTGGATGGCGCCCTACTCTGGCGCCATGCGGATCGCGAGGTTCACCACCGGCGAGGACCCGGTTTTCGGCCTGGTCGACGGGTCCGGGGAGAAGATCGCCGAGATCACCGGCGACCCGCTCTACCAGCGGATCGAACTCACCGGCGCGACGCACCTCGTCGACGATGTGCGGTTGCTCGCGCCCGTTATCCCGCGGAGCAAGGTGGTCGGGGTGGGCCGCAATTACGCCGACCACGCAGCCGAACTCGGCAACGACGTGCCGGACGATCCGCTGCTGTTCCTCGTGCCGAACACCGCGGTCGTCGGGCCGGGCGACCCGGTGCTCATCCCCGCGCAGAGCGCCGAGGTGCACTATGAGGGTGAACTCGCGGTCGTCATCGGCCGTTTGTGCAAGGACGTCGCGCCGGATGACGTGGCGTCGGTGGTCTTCGGGTACACCGTGGCCAACGACGTCACCGCACGTGACCTGCAGCGCACCGACGGCCAGTGGGCCCGTGCCAAGGGGTTCGACACGTTCTGCCCGCTCGGCCCCTGGGTCGAGACCGACCTCGAGCCCAGCGACCTTCGGCTCACCACCCGGCTCGACGGTGAGGTCGTGCAGGACGGCTCCACGGCGCAGATGGTGCACGGTGTAGCGGCCCTGGTCGCCTATGTCTCGGCAGCGTTCACCCTGCTGCCCGGTGACGTCATCCTCACGGGGACGCCGGCCGGGGTGGGCCCGGTGGCGGCGGGGCAGCGGGTGGAGGTGGAGGTCGACGGCATCGGGGTGCTGAGCAACCCGTTCATGCGTCACTAGGCTGGTCCGGCGATGACCGAGAACCCAGCCGACCTGACCTCAGCCGTACCCAGTGCCACTGGTGGTGGTGCGGAGCGCACCGACGGCGACCCGCGTGCCGTGCGTCTCCGGGTAGCCCCGTCACCTACGGGTGACCCGCACGTCGGCACCGCCTACATGAGCCTGTTCAACCTGGCGTTCGCTCGCCAGCAGGGCGGGCAGTTCGTGCTGCGCATCGAGGACACCGACCGAGCCCGGTTCCGCGAGGACTCTGAGCAGCAGGTCTTCGACACGCTGCGCTGGCTCGGTCTGGTTTGGGATGAAGGCCCCGACGTCGGTGGCCCGTTCGCGCCCTACCGGCAGAGCGAGCGCCTTCAGACCTACCGCCCGTACGTTGACCGGCTGCTCGCCGACGGGCACGCCTACCACTGCTGGTGCTCCACGGAGCGGCTCGCCGAGATGCGCCAGGTCCAGCAGAAGACTAAGCAGCCGACCGGCTACGACCGGCTCTGTCACGGTAAGACTCGCGAGCAGCGGGCGGCGCTGCCGGGGTTCACCGCGACCCCGGTGGTGCGGATGCTCGTGCCGGCGGACGTGCCGCTCGAGTTCGACGACCTGGTCCGCGGCCGAGTGTCCGCTCCGCGGCCCGACGACCAGGTGGTCCTCAAGGCCGATGGCTTCCCGACGTATCACCTCGCCGTGGTCGTCGACGACACCGAGATGGGTATCACCCATGTGGTGCGCGGCGAGGAGTGGATCTCGTCGACGCCGAAGCATCTGCTGCTCTACCGATGGTTCGGCGTCGAACCGCCGCGGTTCGCGCACCTGCCGTTGCTACGGAACCCGGACAAGTCGAAGATCTCCAAGCGCACCAACCCGGCCGCCCGGCTCACCTGGTTCCGTGAGCAGGGTTACC